>JAOZNG010000020.1:0-8083 GCA_029933895.1 archaeon | reverse complement strand
ACTATGATGGGGATGGGGATGTGGATTTCATAGCGGGGGATTATTATGGCGAGCTTGAGTTGTTTTTTAATGATGGCTCCGGGGTGTTTGCTTCGCAGGGTATAATAGATGATGTGGGCTCCAGGGCTTATGGGTTAACGTCTGGGGACTATGATGGGGATGGGGATGTGGATTTCATAGCGGGGGATTATTATGGCGAGCTAGAGTATTTCTCCTCCACGGGCTCATGGCCTCACTGGCCTGAGTGCTTTGAAAACGAGAGCAATCCCATATTCCAGAATGACACTCAAAGGCTTTCTCTCGCTAAATGCCTGGATAAGTATTTCGTCGAAATCCTGCTGAATGACTCAGACAACAACGTTGCTCTTGTGCATTTCTCGACATCAGCCTCGGATTCAACGGGTTCAGGGCTTATAAACGACACAAACATCTTGGAGAATGCTATTGATTCATATACCGAGGGGGGAGGAACATGCGTTTGTTGTGCCATAAACCGGGCATATGAGATACTAGCTGCAGATAGTGCTCCTGGAAGGGATAGATATATCATGGTGATGACTGACGGAATAACGGGATTCCACTGTGACGGCTGCTCTTATACAAGCCCCTGCACCTGCAGTGGAAGCTGCACAGACACCACAGGCTCATATGACTGCGGCGGAGGCACTGCAGACTGCTTGGGCAACCAATGCGATACGGCTATAAATGATGCGATTTGTGCAGCTGACAGAGCACACTCTGACCTTAACGCGACAGTTAATTCCATCGGCTTCGGTCCAGTAGCTTTGGGGTGCCCTAATGGTAACAGGACTCTTCAGGGAATAGCTGACTGCGGTAATGGGACATACAGGGGGAGCACAAATGCAACAGAGCTTTTAGACATCTACCGGAGCATGGCAGAGGATATGGTGAATGCGAGCACGGTCTCCCAGATGATTATTCTGGGAGGCGGCGGGGTACCGGTGAACGTGACGAATTCAACTCTCTACGGTTACCCGCAATCATACATCGATTTCAGATACAATACGATAAACATATCAAGCTATGGTAAGATTTCGATAACAAAAAAGAGCGGGCGCTTCAATGAACCAATAACCTGCGTGGGCAACGTCTCCATACCACCGGATGTTACCGTGTCCAGGATGAAGGTGACCTCCTACTCAGGGGAGCACTGGAGTGACTACCTGAATGTCAGCAACAGCATCTATGGAGGAGACCCACCCGAGTACAGGCTATGGGATTACTTGGTGCCATACATCTACCTCGGAGACCCATATATAATAAATATAAAGTCTCCCTGGAATAAGGTAGCTGCAGGGGAAAACAACTACCTGGGTATCAGGACAGGCGACTCCCAGAGCAATAGCACAAACTGCTCCGCTGATGACAGGGCAATCTACACCATAAGGGTCTCATCCCTACTGGGCTATGGTGATGTCTTCCCCGTGAATGAGGGCTGTCTCTGGGATATAGAGTTCAGGAACGGGAACATCACGGATGATTTATCGATCCCAGAATACTATGCTGGGAGCAAGAAATGCAGCTACACAAACACCAACCAGAGCTATGACTCAACGGATGCCGCATCTGATGCAGTATACAGGCTCCTGAGGGAACTGGACATAGAGGATGACGGCATAGTTGACGTGGAATTCGACCCCGATGCCCTGCAGTTCGAGACCACTGGTGCTGGCGGGGTAAGGTCTCTCTGGGGTCCCATAAAGGTTAAATTGATTTTATGGATACAGGAGTAAAATGGGTTTTACCAAGATGAACAGGAAAGGGATTTTTTTCACGTTGATTACTATACTGCTGATTATTCCCTTGATTTATTTCATAACGTTTCACATCAGCTACTCTAAGGAGAGGGTTAATGACGTTCTGGGGAGGACTAGATGTGAGCGCCTGTATTACTTCGTCGAGGATGTGAGAAAAGACATGATGAGGGCTATGGTCATATTCGGGAGGAGAGCGGCTATCTATGCCATAAGCGATGTCGTCACCTCCGGTGAGGGTTTGGAGGGATATGAATTCAACTGTAGTGTTAACTGCGAGTATGATGGATGTGGGAGTATAGAGTTCAGGGAGACCGGGGCGGAGGCGGCATTAGCTGAATTGATGGTGTGCGGTACATTACATGGTGAGATAGTTCCTTATATGCAGAACCATACCTTCCCCCTGTGGATGGATAAAATGGAGAATGCCGGGGAGGACACGCACTTCACCATGAACCTCTCATTGAGGGAGATCAGGGTCTTACCAAGGGATGCGTGGAGTTTCGCCACAATATCCTCTCTGAGAATGCAGATATGGGATGAAGGCGAACTCTGTTTCTATGAGGACTCCTCAGAGGTTATTCAATCCAACAGCTCCATAATAGGTCTGGAGGACCCGCTCTATCCCCTGAACACGGAGGGCAGAGTAAGCAAATACATCATAAACTGCTCCACAGAGATAGATCAAGATGTGGTGGCAGGATGCAGCCGCACTAATCTGAGCAATGGCATCGCTTCAGGAACGGTATTATTCTACTCTCAAATCTCCTCGGCTACGGGAACCTACTGCACCGACCACGGGGCCGAGGTCGACGACAAGATTCTTGTGATAGATAAGGGCGCTGGTAGCTGTAATACTGTGGAGCAAAAATGCTTTAACGCAAGCGCAGACCATCACTTCGCTGGAGTAGTAGACTACTTTAACAATGACCTTAACAGTTTCACGAACAAATGCAACATCACCATACCCTGGGTTACTAACACGTGTAAGAAGGACAACGTCACAAGTCACGGCCCCGGAGGTGGATGCACTAGACCACCTGGGTGTGATGATGGTAATATAACAACCAATCAGACATGTATAGTCATAAAGACCGTTGAGGGATGTGGCATCCACCAGGTTTTGATTGGATTCAATAGTGCATCCATTAACACATCCTGTTATCAGGTGAGTGATGTGAATGAAAGTTATAATATGTTCTGTGGAGGTGGGGGGAAACCTAACGCTCCGTCGTTTTTCGACCGCCTGGATGGGCGTCTTTATTTATCAAACAATTATAAGCAGCAGGCGAACCGGACATTCAATAATACCTTGATAGGAATAGAGTCCCTTATAAGTCCTTACACGCTGGAAGAATACAGCATAACCCCCAACGACACCTACAGCTGGATGGACTACCTCTACTGGACCAACAGCGGCGGATGCGAGGCTCTTGGAGTATGTGAGGGAGAAGGCTACCCCTTCAACCTGGACTGCCCTCATGCATACAAATACGAGGTAGACACGGAATGTGCTAACGCATCAGGATGCTGCGGCGACGGAACCTGCAACACAGATGAAGACTGCGGTTCCTGTCCAGCAGACTGCCCCACATGCCCTGAGGGATGCCCTAACTCCCTGGTTGCAGTAAACTGTAGCATACTGACTAATCCGCCAGACGACTATAATGTGACATACTGGCTTTGGGTTTATAACACCACCGGGGGATTGATTAATGTATCAACCAGTCCACAGATAGATATAGATTATGGATCCGAGTTCGTAAGCGGGGTTATGAATAATGTAAGTCAGGGAATCTACAATTACACCATACCAGATCTTGTTTTCAAAAATGATGACGTGAATGCTACCCTGAAGGTAGCTCACACCGGATGTCCAGTGATATCAACAGCCACAAAGGAGGCTAAACCCATGGATATGGCTGCTTGCTAGTAATCATTTCTTGACCAGATAGTGTAGTATAACCTGGTTGCCGTATTGGAGGATTCCCTCCAGGGATAAACTTATTTCTTTCTCGATTTTCCGGTCGAATATTGTATGTCCTTCTCCGAGGAGGACAGGCATGATGGAGATGTAGAGCTCGTCTATGAACCCCTCGTTAAGCATCCGCCTGCCAAGGGAGTTATAGCTCTCCACCAATAGAGTCTCAACACCCCTGTTATGTAATGCAGTTAACACAGAGCCGATGTTTACCACATAATCCCCTGAAACAATAACCTCCACGTTATCTCTCTCCTCCAGCCCCCCTTTTTTCTTCTTCTTTGAAGCAGACCTCGAGAAGAAAACAACAACCCTTCCATCCCCCTGGAAAACCCTGGCATCCTCTGATATCTCACCCTTGTCATCTACCACAACCTTAATCGGCTCATCAACCCGGGACCGCACACTCAGTGAGGAATCCTTCAGTTTTATTGTCTCAACGTCTGTCATCAAGGCATCTACTGAGCCTCTTAACTCGTTTATTCTGTATTTATCAGCCCGGCTCATAAGGTCATAGTCCACACCCCCCGGGGTTGTTCTACCATCCAGGCTGGTTACGGCGTTATAGATTATGTGCATCTTCCTCCAGAGTCAAATGATATATTTGATATTTCTAATAATAATATAAACCCCAATAAAAATAAGACAAAGAATGAGCGAGTACTATGAGGTAATAAGGAAACATGCAGTCCGGAACAGACTGAAGTATGGGAGAGCAGACTCTAAGGCTGTATTAGGCAAGGTCATATCTGAGGTGCCTGAGGCAAGAGATAACATCAAGCCCCTGATAAAGGAGATAAGATATGTGGTGGAGGGAGTTAACGAAACACCCATGAAAATCCTGAAGCATTACGCTTCTGAATCCAGGAAAGAGAAGAAAAGCAGACTGAAGGGTTTACCGGAGCTTCCAGGGGCAGGGAACAATGTTGTTATGCGGTTCGCGCCCAACCCCAACGGTCCAGCAACCCTGGGATCCGCGAGAGGTATTATAGTCAACTCCACTTTAGCAGATAGATACAACGGCGAATTCATCCTCAGGTTTGATGACACGGACCCGAAGACAAAAAAGCCCATAGCAGAGGCCTACGGCTGGTATCTAGACGACTGCGAGTGGCTGGGGGTTTACCCTGACAAAATCATCTATGCCTCAGAGAAACTAAATCTCTACTATGAATACGGTGAACGGCTGATAGGCCTGGGGAAGGCATATATGTGCTTCTGCAGGAGAGGTGAATTCAAGAGATACAAAGATAACAAAAAAGAATGTCCTCACAGAGATAAAAGCGTTAAGGAAAACCTAAAGCAGTGGTATGGGATGCTGGAGGGAGACTACGGGGAGGGTGAATGTGTATTAAGGATAAAGACTGATATGAAACACAGGGACCCTGCGATAAGGGACTGGGTGGCATTCAGGATAGTTAAGGGAGAGCATCCCCTGGTGGGCAACAGGTTTATTATATGGCCCACCCTCGACTTCGAGTCAGCGATAGAGGATCATGTCTCTGGAGTTACACACATCATCAGAGGCAAAGACCTGATTGACTCCGAGAGAAGGCAGAAATACATCTATGAATACTTCAGCTGGGAGTATCCTCCGACAATGCACTGGGGGCGTATTAAGGTGGAGGAGTTCGGGAAATTCAGCACCTCAAAGCTGAGGAAGGCCATCGAGGAAGGAGAATACTGTGACTGGAGTGACCCCCGTCTCCCTACAATAATAGCGTTAAGGAGGAGGGGTATTTCAGGCGAGGCCATAAGGAAAGTGATACTGGACCTTGGCGTGGGAGAAAACGACATAAGTCTTAGTTTAAAGAGCATATACTCCGAGAACAGGAAGATACTTGACTCCAGAGTCGACAGGTACTTTTTTGTAGCAGACCCCGTGGAATTAAGGGTTAAGGGAGCTCCTGAAATGGATGTAGGGATACCACTGCATCCAGGCTTCCCTGAGAGAGGTGTTAGAGAATTCCATCTGGAGAGGGATGATGGGGAAATGACTCTCTTTGTTTCCAGGGAGGATGTGGACGAGCTGGAGGAGGGTGGTGAGGTACGTCTGAAGGAGGCCTTTAACATTGAAATCAAGGAGATAAACGATAGGGAAGTGAAAGCTGATTACTTGGGGGAGAAAAACCTTGATGTTCCAATAATACACTGGCTGCAGGATTACATGGAGGCGTTGGTCATAAAGCCGGAGGAAACGGTCTCGGGTTTCTGCGAGCCTTCCTGTGTTAACATAAAAATAGGTGCAGTAGTACAGTTCGAGCGTTTCGGTTTCGTGAAACTTGATTCCAGGGAAACAGCGTCTGGCGAGATGAAGCACGTGTTCTATTTCGCACACCCCTGACGCAATGCCATCTGATGTTATTTAAATGCTGAATCTTATAATGTATACTCTAACTTCAGGTTTTCTAGATAGACCAATGAGAAAGTCATCTATGCATGATTTGGAGGTGTAGTAAATGAGTTATGTAAAATTTGAAGCTCCCAAAGAGCTTGTTGACAAGGCACTTGAGGCACTGGAGATTGCCAGAAGCTCAGGTAAGATACGGAAAGGAACCAACGAGGTTACAAAGGCTGTTGAGAGAGGTAAGGCAAAGCTTGTTCTCATAGGATCAGACATTAAGCCGGCAGAGATAGTAATGCATTTACCCATGATATGTGAAGAGAAAGAGATAGCTTATATATATGCCCCCAAGGCAGAGATAGGCGAATCCGTGGGCATATACGTTCCCTGCGCTTCCGCTGCTGTTGTGGATGAAGGGAAAGCAAAAGACGTGGTAAAGGAGGTTCTCGAGAAAATTGAAGAACTGAAGTAAAAAAAAAAGATGACCAAGGTTGAAGTAGTTAAGATCATAGGAAGAACCGGTATCTTCGGTGAAGTGATGCAGGTCATGTGCAAGATTCTGGAGGGGAAAACCAAGGGAAGGGTCATCAGGAGAAACGTCAGCTCCCCTGTTCAGGAAGGGGATATACTCGACCTGAGGGAGGTTGAGAGGGAGGCTAAACCCCTGAACTAAAAAAATGGAGTGTAGTTTCTGTAACGCGGATATCGAGAAAGGCACAGAGAAGATTTACGTCACAAGCAGAGGAGACATGCTGTACTTCTGCAGCAATAAATGCGAGAAAAACATGTTGAAGCTGAGGAGGAAAGCAAGGAGGGTTAAGTGGACCAGCGAATACAGGAAGGAGAAGAATGCTCGTCTGAAGGTTTCAGCTGGGAAGGAGTCAGGTAAGAAACAAAAAAAGAAGGAATCAGGGGAGGCCAAGAAAAAAGAAGCAGAGAAAAAGAAATCTCCCAAGAAGAAGATAATAAAAAAGAGGGGAGATACATCCATGAAGAAAAAGAAAAAATGAAGACTCTAGTGATTATTAAACCAGATGGTGTGGAGAGGGGTCTGGTAGGAGAAATCATATCCAGATTCGAGAAATGCGGCTTCAGTGTTAAGGCCTTGAAGATTACACAACTCAACAGGGAAACAGCAAAGAAATTATATGCAGTTCATGAGGGAAAGAAATTCTTCGATGACCTGATAGAGTACGTAACATCAGGACCTGTCGTACCCATGGTAATTGAAATAAAAGACATTGGCATCGGGGAAGGCATAAGGCTGGTCCGGAAGATAGTTGGTGCTACAAATCCCATGGAGGCTGAGATGGGCAGTATAAGGGGAGACTACGCCTCTGATATATCCCATAATGTAGTGCATGCCTCGGATTCAGAGGAATCAAATTTATATGAGACACCTATATTCTTCAACAAGGAGGAGATACTGGATTAAGGATGGCTACACCATACGAGGTTAAACCAGAAAGGCTTATACCGGAAGTAGCAGATGATTTAAAAAACAATATTGGGTTAAAAAAGCCTGATTGGGCGTCCTTTGTCAAAACAGGTGCTCATAGGGAGAGACAACCGGATGATGAAAACTGGTGGTGGATGCGCTCCGCATCCATCCTGCGGCAGATATACATGAAGGGTCCTGTGGGTGTTCAGAGACTGAGGGGCATGTATGGGGGTAGGAAAAACAAGGGCGTTAAGCCCGAGAAATCCTATAAAGGCGGTGGGAAGATTATCCGGGCTATATTGCAGGAATTCGACAGGATAGGTTTCACGGAGAAAGCGGATAAAGGAAGGAAGGTAACCCCGAAGGGGCAGGCTTACCTCGATAGTATATCTCTCAGGATACTGAAGAAAACAGGATAATATATCAAAATGTCTGATAGAGATCTTGATATCATCAGAAAGAAAAGAATGCAGGAGATGCTTTATCAACAACAACAAAACCAGATGCAGGAGCAACAGAGACAGGAGCAACAGGAAGCTCAG
>JAOZNG010000165.1 GCA_029933895.1 archaeon | reverse complement strand
TACATCCAAATCCAAAAGTTCACCGAAAAAAATAATTCCTTAGTTCTCAATAGGTTTTGCAGAGAAGTGTCCGTATGATGTGTGAGTGAAGTCCCGGCGCAGGAGAGCTGGTGGTACTGTGAAAAGAAAGACTCCGGTTACACCATTCCTGCTTATCATAATATCTGTTATAGCCACACCCTACACGCTACCATCTTTTGACTCTCCTGCCCTCCCTGCTCCCTCCGTAGCAACTCAGAGTAGTTTGGTTTGGAGGGTACAAAACGTGGAATATGTGGAGTCCCCTTGGTATACTTCTTTGGCTCTTGATCACGACGGGATGCCGCACATCTGTTACAGTAGTGGGGGTGCCATAAAATATGTAAGGCTCACAGAAGATGGATGGTCGAGGGAATATATACAGTACTCCTTTTGCCATGCCCCTTCTATGGCACTTGATAGAAACGGAAGCCCGCACATAGTTTACCTGGATGGCATGTATACAAACACGGTGTATACTACTTGGAATGGCACCGGCTGGACCTATGACGCGGTGGACCTTTTGAATGGCTGGCCCCCATCTATAGAGCTGGATACTGCAGGAAATCCGCATGTATGTTATGCTATTTTTGAAGGCGTTCTCAAATATGCTGTGAAAAGAGGGGGGGTGTGGAGGGTAGAAGCTATAGAGACCCTACCAGAAATAGGAAGGTATGTCTCTCTCGCTCTGGATTCGAGGGAGAGGCCGCACATAGGCTATTACGACAAGGAAAATGGGGATCTGAAATACGCTTGGTGGAACGGTACCTCTTGGGTGAAGATGAATGTGGACACCGCAGGGGATGTGGGGCTTTTCGTGTCGCTTGCATTGGACAGCAACGATATCCCCCACATGAGCTATTATGACGCTACCAATAAAGAATTGAGGTATGCAAGGTGGAACGGAAGCGGCTGGGTGAGGGAGAGTGTAGACACAGATGGGGATGTAGGACTGTATACATCGCTCGCCTTGGACTCAAGAGGAAACCCCCATATAAGTTATTATGACAAGGGGAATGGGGATCTGAAATACGCCTGGTGGAACGGAAGCGGCTGGGAGACCGTGAGGGTAGACACCGCAGGGGATACAGGCCTCTCTACGTCGCTCCAGCTGGACAGTCACGGCTGCGCACATATAAGTTATGTGTCTGCCACAGCAAAAAGATTGAGATATGCCAGGACCATCACCCTTCCCACAGAACCCCAAAACCTGAGCGTTAGGGTGGGGGATGGTTTTGTTCTCCTGAACTGGACACCTCCCTTCTACAATGGTGGCGAGAGGATATGCAATTACACCATCTACCGAAGTGAGGTGGAAGGTGAAGAAAGGGTACTGACAATTGTCGATGGAAACACTCTGACATACAATGACACGGAAGTAGAAAACGGAGTGGAATATCGTTACTGCGTTAGTGCTGTGAACCGGGCGGGAGAAGGCCCGAGATCGGAGGAGGTATCCGTTCTTGCGGGAGGTCTGCCGGGTGAGCCGGGGTGGATTGAGGTGAGAGGGGGAGATGGTTATGTGTTTCTCGAGTGGGGTGAGGTGGAGTATGACGGAGGTCTTCCCGTTGAGAGTTATAGGGTGTATCGGAGGGAGGGCGGCGGGGAGGTGGAGCTTCTGGTGGAGGTTGAGGGGGAGAGGAGATACAATGATACGGATGTGGAGAATGGTGTGGAATACAGTTATAGTGTTAGTGCGGTGAACGGAATTGGTGAGGGTCCGAGATCAGAGGAGGTGTCGGTGACCCCTCTTGCCGCTCCTTCATCTCCCCGGGAGCTGAAAGCATTTGAAAGCGGAGAGGGGGTACTTCTTCTCTGGTCCCCGCCGGAATACAATGGGGGAGCTCCCGTGGTTGGATACAGGGTTTACCGTAGTCTTCAGGGGGGAGATTTCATGCTCTACAGCGAGGTGGTGGGGGAGCTGAGATTCACCGACAGCGATGTGATAAGGGGTATTGAGTACTCCTACATGGTAAGTGCGGTAAACATTGTCGGAGAGGGTGTTCCGGCGGGGCCCGTTACTATTCGGCTACCTACACCCCCAGCTCCCCCCCGAAATGCGACTGTTCAGATCCTCTCGGATTCTTTGTGCCTCAGATGGGAGGAACCGGAGGACGACGGAGGGGCTGATGTGATCGGTTACACGATTTACAGAACTGTCGATGGGGGCCCGCTTGAGCTTCTAGCTTCCCTGGGGTTAAAGAGAGAATACATTGATGGAGACGTTCAGCCCGGGGTCAGGTACCTTTATAGGATAAGTGCGACGAACAGGGTAGGAGAAGGGCCCCCCTCCGACCCTGTGAGGGCTCTCTTCGCTTATCCCCCCTCGAGGCCAGAGAATCTCAGGGGAAAGGTGATGAAGGGAGCTCCTCTACATCCCTTTTACGTTAGCCTCTCATGGGAGAAGCCGGAGGCTGACGGTGGCTCTCCTGTAGAGTTTTACAGGGTATACCGTATGGAGGAAGGAGAAGGGGAGCACCTGCTTACTGAGGTGCATGGGGCTACACACCTTATCGATTACAACGTGACCGTGGGGGGAATATATCATTACCGGGTAAGTGCGGTAAATATCGCCGGAGAAGGAGAGATCTCCCCGGCGGTTGTGGTGCTGGTGGGAGAAGTGCCGGGCCCCCCTCGGTATCTAATAACCATCCCCGGGAGTGATAAAATAGTGCTGGAATGGTATCCGCCCGAATATGATGGTGGTTTCCCGGTGGTAGAATACTGTATATACAGAGCAGCGGAGAGGGGTCCTGCGGAGCTTATCGGAACGGTTGAGGGTGACGTAAGGATATTTGAGGACATGGAGGTCTCCCCGGGAACGCTCTACCACTATTGGGTCTCTGCAGTTAACGCTGTGGGAGAAGGAAATATGAGTGTAGAGAGGACGGCAATGATCCGCCAAGGGGCTGAGGGGGTGGGGGCCGCTCACATGCCATGGCAATGGATTCTTGTTACAGCTCTACTGGCCATCTCTCTTGTACCGATAGGGCTATTTCTGTATCGTCGTTTTATGGGAGGCGGCCTGGGAGGGAACACTGGCGAGGGTGAGAGGGGTGTACATTCTCATCAGGATGAATACGGCAAATTGCAAAAATAATATTTTAAATAAAGTGAGTGGAGAAGAGAGTTTGCTCTATACGTGTGTAAAAGAAGGAATCGGATCTTAAGTAGTCCCTCTTCTGGGAGCGCCCCCTCTGGGTCCGGATGTTGTAATGAAATAGATGTACCCCGGGGGTAGTCAGTAATACTCTTTACAGTTGGAGCAGTACCAGAGCTCAAGGT
>JAOZNG010000164.1 GCA_029933895.1 archaeon | reverse complement strand
AGTAGCTTTTACCTCCCCCGGAGGTACCTAATACGAGAATATTGGGGTTGCTGGCCTTGAAGGGGTCCACTATAATTGGTATGTCGTTGATTGTATTGAATCCAATCAGCACGCCTCCTGCCTTGCTCTCCAGGGAAGACATGACAAACGGGAAACAGGCTGAGGTAGCAGACGAGGTAATATCCCTCTTAATCTTCAACTGGTCGTCCAGAACAGGTAAAGTGGAACGCAACGCCTTATACATCTGGAATGAAGGTACCTTGGGTGTAATCATGAGGGACGCCATCTTTTCCTCTATCTTCCTGCTGACATCATCCAGTTTCTTCTTTTCATAGTGCTTGGCATCAATATAGAGGCTTATGCCGAACATTTTCTCGGTTCCGCCCTGAATAGACTCCAGCAGGGCCTTGGTATCCTTGTGCTTCTGGATAAGACTCTGGGGCACAATCTTACCCTCCGCTTCCAACCCAAAAAGATCCGTCTTCTGCTTCCTCAACTCGTTCTCCAGCATCTTTATCGTCTTCTCTATCTCGTAGGGCTCCAGATGAATAGATAAATCAAAATCAAGATTCATTTCCACCAGACGGGTAAGCCAGCCCGCCTCCACGAGACGAGGCCAGCTAACAGCAGAAATAATCCTGTGGTGTTTCTCAATCTGCACGTCATCGACGTGCTGTATAATCTTGGACGGAGAAGTCAGATACTCCAGCAGCTTGCTCTGATATTTACTATACTCACCCCCTTCAGCTTCCTCTGTCTTCTTTTTCTTTTTACCTCCAATGAAGGGTAAATCAATGGGTATGTCTATCGGCAGATCCATTTACTCAGCCTCCGCCTTTAATTCCATCCCTTCCTCATCACCCGCCCAGATGCGCCGGTACATGGTTATGGGAGTCAGGAAATCCTCTCCTACGTGAAAGGTCTGGGTGAAATACGAGGCATAAAAGTTTAGCAGCTGCTTGTTGTCCATTCTATCAGCAACAATGCCTGACATGTTTAATGCCTCCATAATAATGGAACACCTGGTCTCTAGGTCTCTTATAATCTTTCTCTCATCAAAGAATTTCTTGGCTGGAACCAGCACATAAAAAAACCGGTCATTGATTTTCCTCTCAGCTATGTACTCCTCCAGGTACTTGGAGAAATGTTCGAAGTAGACCAAAGCCATCTGGTCATCCCTCTGAACAATCTTCCTCTTCAGGCTGGCCAGGTAATCCGTCAAATCAAGGTTAACGCTTCTCATCACAATCTGGATGGGGAAATCCAGGGAATTAACGAACTGCAGGAAGTTATAGATAACTATATCCTGGTCTTCCTTGTTCAGCACCCCGAAGTTTATGGGTGTTATCTTTAGCACAGCAAGAACGTTTCCGTTTTTCAGGAAAACAGAGTCGGCCTTGATATCCTTTATGCCCAGTAAACGGCTTGCTGCGGGGGAAATCCATGAAATGCTTCTCTCCTGCCTCAGGAAACCGATGTAGTGTATAACGTACTGGTCTAGTTCGAAGAATATAACACCCACTGCTATTCCAAGAGATGTGAAAGAGATGAGGAGCTTGAGTGCTATGTTCATCTCTTTGGCAAAGAAAAACACGTAAACCGCTATGCCGCCGCAGATTACGGCATAAATGGACTGTTTTGTGGTGAGGGGTCCCAGCAACCTCTCCTCGTATTGTATATCCGTAGGTATCTCGTAAGGCATTTTCTGGTGTTATCTAATATGGAAGCTGTTAAATAAAATAGTTTCGATAAGACAGCAACTAATAGAAAAAAAAAGAGGGAGATACCCCTTTTATATAGTTGAACTGCAGATATCACCGCAACCGGTTATAACCAGTTGCACTGGGTCCAAGATAACCATACCCTGCCCGCCCAGGAAGGCATGGACAACTATAAAGGATACCAGGAAAGCCGCTAGTAATACGATAATCAACCCAATAACCACATTGAATACCTGGGATTTAGCTGAATTCCTTGCCTCGGGGTCATCAGAGGATGTAATCCACTTTATTCCTGCTACAATAATCATCAAAGTCGCTATTATAGCAACAATGTAGTAGAGGAACTGCATTATCTGGCAGATAATACATGCCATGGCATTATAGAAGTGTGTTGCAGCACCTGTCTGGATACCGCTCGCCTGCGCGTAAACAAACCCAGTCATCAATAGCAAAACCCCAAACATCAAAACCCTGAACCTGTTTATATAATACATTCATATCACCTCTTTTTTTTAAGACATAGATAGTGTATTGTTTATTATTTCTCCCTTAATGTAAATATATATCACCTCATATAAAAATATATATGTTTTACGGCTAATATTAAAAAAAAATGAAGAGGATACAGTTGAGGGATGACATAACCCAGAAAGACGTTTTAACCTTTGTGGGATTGGTTTTGGCTCTTTTGATTTGGACTTGGTTCACCCTCGAAGTGATACTGAAGCCCTGACTAAGACGTAAGGCACTCATATACCCTGAATCCGTTGATTTCCCTTAAAGCGCAATCCCCTAAATGTCCTGCAACCTCCGGGCAGTTCACGTCAAGCCAGGGGATATAATCTCCGTGTATGACAATAAACCTGGCTCCCCTGTAAGAGCAGTTGTGTGTGAACCTGCTGCTCCCGTAGTTTCCGGACATGTATGCTATCTCTCTCCCTTCTATGGCTACGGACTGTAATATAACAGATACTTTGCCATCAATGAAACGCGTGAAATGACTGTCAGCCAGCACCAGATCATCTCCACCAACCCTGTTGTTAACGTAGGAGGATACATTAAGCCTTGCCACGATATCCTCCGGAGCCACGAGGGGATTATTCTTTAATATAAAAGTCTCGTAGTCCATCCAGGCCAGGTATGCGAAGGGATACAGTGATATCCCTAACACAAGAAAGTTAAAAAGAGTGTTCCAGCTGAGTAAGGAAGCCATGAACAGGTATATCTCTTTCAACAGTAAACCCAGGCCGAGAGCGAACATGGGGTATAGGGGGATTATCATATGGTCCAGCCGCCCGAATCCTCCAGTAACGAGAAACATTGGCAGGATGGATACAAGCATCAGATCCCTTAACTCCTTCTTTTTGATGAACAGAAACCCGAAAAGCCCGAGCCAGTAGAAATCAAGGCTTTCGAAGAAGGCTTCGGTGGACAGGGGCTGTAGCGATAAATAAATGATCATCAGGGAAATAAAGCTCAGGGAGAGCATTAGATTAATCCTCGCCCGCCATATCTTCTCCTTCTCGCTTGTTTCCCCGCTCCAGTGACCAGCGTCCAAGATAAGCTTTCTGTAAAGAGTTGTGACCTGCTTCAGGAGATTATATAACTGCT
>JAOZNG010000163.1 GCA_029933895.1 archaeon | reverse complement strand
AGGTTAATGCTTTAATCAAGAGGATTATAACACAGATTCTTACGCCTAAGGCAAGAGAGAGGCTTGCTAATATCCGGCTTGTAAGACCCCAGCATGCTAGAGAAATCGAGCTTGTTCTAATCCAGTTATACCAGCAGGGTAGAATGCAGGAACAGCTCTCTGACCAGCAATTCAAGGATCTGCTTGGTAATCTCTCCAAGAGAAAAAAAGATATAAAAATAAAAAAGAGATGAGGGAGTAGTAGCTACTCCTTACCCTTCACCTCCGCCTCCACATCCGTGAAGTCAGTGAATTCCTCATCACCATCCAGCTTGCTGGAGCCTTCTCCTTCTTCTTCATCGAATCCTTCCTCGAATTCATACCCGAAGACCTCCTCTTTCTCATCTGGAGAAGCCTTCTTGGCTTTCTTGCCCGCTACAACAACCGAGAGCATTATCACAGCTATTGCAACAACAACAATCGCCCAGTACATGTAGTTTATGTGCAAAATCGGGTCAACTTGCTCCCTGAGTTCAATCAATTCCTTGTTTGTTTCCTCGTATCTTTGAGCAAGAGCTGTTTTATCTGCAATTGTTTTATCTAATCTCTTCTCCGTTTCCTGCAGGGTCTCATTCAGTCTATCTTTTGATGTGATACAGGAGCCAATGGCTATTCTTAAATGATCGATGTCTGCTGATACATTTGAGGCTATCTTCGTCGTCCTAAGCCAGTCCACTATATTGGTTCCAAACCGCAGGTTATCGTATTTATATTTGCTGGTATCCAGGTAATCGTTTGTTAGCATGTCCTCATCACTTAAAACAAAAACCAAACCCTCCCCCACGATACCAGCTGCAGCTATGGGAGGACGACTGCCTTTCTGGAATATCTCTGACTCCGGAGAATATGCATTTCTGCTGCATATAGCAACCGTTTTCACGTTGGAGTTCTGGTCTGATTCAGGAACATTTATCCCGGGTCCGCTGAAGAATGCTATCTCACGCACTCCCTGGATAACTAGCCTCAGTGTGGGATCCTCTCCCGGGTTAAATGTATTCACCACAAACTCCTCCTTTTTTGTGGTAGGATTTGATCCCTCAACAACAGGGTTTCTTTCGTCCTGTAATATGGCGGAATCAAGTGTCATACCAAAGGGTATCGTTATCTGGTTTGCGGGAGTAATACCCTTCTTCGATGGCGAACCACCTAAGATGAATAATCCCCTGTTTTTCTGCATAACAAACTCGAATATTGCCGCTAGCTCTGTTGATGAAAGCGAACGAGAGAGTGCTGCTATAACCAAGACATCAGGGTCTCTTGTCTGTAAAACATCCCTGCTTAGCTCGATATCCAGGCTTTCAACAATGTATCCCTTCCCCTCCAGAGCCTCCTTGAAGGTGGAGTAATCCTCCTCTATGGTATACCCTTTACCTGAGTTTTTTTCGTAGAATAAAATCCTCTTTTGCTCAACAGCAGAAGCTGTTAAACCTCCAAACAACACCATAATCACTAAAATAGCCACACCTGTTTTTTTATTCCAATTCATTTTGTATTAACACCTCACATATATTGATATGGAATCCCTGTCCTAGCACGTAATATATGGCTTAAAGCAGCAGCCTCGTTCACATGAGAGATATTTAATCTCTGCATCTCATCAGGTACTCCATAGCCTCCTGTGTTTTCCTTTCCGGGAATTTTATAAGTGGGAACAATAACCCTTGTTTATTATCTTTGGTTATTGGATTATAAATAGTTTACGTATATCTCCCTAGTCTCTTATCACTCTAACGATAATATCCCTGGTTCTGGGACCGTCTAGTTCAACAAAGAAAATCCTTTGCCAGCTTCCAAGATCAAGAATGTTGTTACTAAATGGAATCACCAGATGCTGGCCTAGTATGAGAGAGCGCAGATGCGAGTCCGCGTTGTTGTCTATCCGGTCATGTCTATAGTCAGCAGATGGAACAAGCTTCCATAGTATCTGCTCCATATCAGCTACTAAACCCTCCTCGTTTTCGTTTATAGTCAACCCGGTGGTTGTGTGCCTGCTATACAACACCATAACACCTTCCTTGATCCCTTCCTCTGAGAGTAAGTCCTGCACATCCCTTGTTATATCTAAAAACTCCGTCCTCTTCCTGGTTTTTATCTGGAGGATTTCCCTCATTTCTCATCAAACTCCTGTAATTCAACTATTAAATCCCCTGAATCCAGCGTACTGAAGTAACCATCCAGTAAGGCTCCTGTATTGTATATCTCTGTTTCCCCTATGAAGTCCTTCCCCCTGGACTCGTGTATATGTGAGCATACGACGAGATCGGGCTGGTATTCCTCTATAATATCTCTTATGGCTGTGCTTCCCGCATGCACCCCAACGTTGGTTACATCACATCTGGTGTTCCATGGTGGCTGATGCACCACAAGGATTTTTTTCTCCGTCTTCGTTTTCTTCATCAGGTTATCCAGGTTTTCGTGTATCTCTCCCTCCCCTAACTCAAAGGGGGTCTGGTAGGGTGTTGCAGTGGATCCGCCTAATCCTATCAGGGATGTGTCGTCGAAGACCTTTATTTTTTTGTGGAGGTTTATCTCTCTCTCATCAAGTTCATCTACTATGCTAGGTGAGTCGCAGTTTCCCGGGATGGCGAGCAGATTGAAGTCTTCCAGCTTGTTCAGGGTTTTCTCACACCACTCAATGTTTCTATCAAGATCCCGGAATTCTCCATAGGATGGGAGGTCCCCTAGCAGGAGTATTGACATGATATCTTCTTTTCTAGCATACTCCACTGCCTTATCCAGTTTCTCCATGCTCCCGTGTATGTCAGCTAACACCATAAACTTCATTTTCCCGCGCCTCCTTCAGTTTCTCGTTGTTCCTAGACCGCAGGAGGGAGGCACCTCTCCCTCCAGTTTTGGATTAATCCCTGTCTCTTCTTGTGAACGTGCAGTATCCGCATCCCTCAAGCGAACAGGTTCGATGTATCTAGCATCAAATATCTTCTTTATTTTCCGGCTTATCCGGTTGGCTGCGATGAAAATCTTGGAGGTTAACTCTTCATTCATCTTATGGAACCACACTGCGTGTTTTTTTTTTGGGATAACCAGAGCCTGGTCTCTGGGGGATGGCTGGATGTCCAGCAAGCCGATGATGTCCACGCACTCATAAACTTTCTTGGCCGGCAGATCCCATCTACCTCTAACAATACGATAGAAGATGCAGTCTCTTTCATCCATAAGGAATATTTAAGAATCAAAGAATATATTCTTATCCCTAAGATCTAATCAAAAGGAAAGAATGCCTCGGTAGCTCAGCTGGTAGAGCGCCTGGCTGTTAACCAGGTGGTCACAGGTTCAAGTCCTGTCCGAGGCGTAGTAAAACACTCTAAATCCCTACCAAGTCGATTG
>JAOZNG010000162.1 GCA_029933895.1 archaeon | reverse complement strand
TGGTTAATACCTCCTCCAGGGAGAATTCCTCTATGGTCCTGATTACGGAGTTATTGTTGAGTATTATGAACTCTTCATCATCAGTTGGATATGTAACGTATACCTTGAAGAGGAAACGATCCACCTGGGCGAAGGGTAGTGGATAGACTCCTCTCTGCTCCAGGGGGTTCTGGGTTGCGAGCACGATAAAGGGTTTAGGTAAATCAAATGTTTCCTTCCCGATTGTTACCTGCTTCTCCTGCATGGCCTGCAGCATCGCACTCTGCACCTTGGGAGGTGCCCTGTTTATCTCATCCCCCAAGACGAAGTTGGCGAATATAGGCCCCTTCACTGTATAAAACCCTCTCTTCTTCTCATACACTGTAGTGCCTGTAATGTCCGTTGGCAGAAGGTCGGGGGTGAACTGAATACGCTGGAACGAGGCACCATCCACTGTCTCAGAAAGCAATCTAACCAGCAGGGTTTTAGCTAAACCCGGGACACTCTCCAGGAGGACGTGTCCACTGCAGATTATACACTTCAACACAGAGTCTATGGTCTCCCTCTGCCCAGTAATCCCCTTCTGGACCTCTTTTTTTACAGCATTCAACTTCTCGTTGTATTCCTTCACCTCATTAGCGAAGTCTTCATCCATCTTTTATATAACAGGGACTCTTTTGAGTATCTCCCTGACTATCTCATCGGTGACTATGCCCTTAGCCTTACCCTCATAGTTTAATATAATTCTGTGTCTCAGAACGTGGGGTGCGACGTTTCTAACATCCTCCGGTAGCACAAAGGTTCTCTCCTTCATTAAGGCTGTCGCCCTGGCAGCCAGGGAGAGATAAATCGACGCCCTCGGGGAGCCTCCCCACTGCACGTATCTGCCTGTTTTAACATTGAATTCCTCCGGGTAGCGGGTGGCCTTAACCATGCTCACAATGTATCTCCCTATCTCATCAGACATGTGCACTCTCTTCACTATCTCCTGCATTGAGAGTATATCCTCCAGAGAGATTACATTTTCCAGATTGAAGTCTACTATACCCTTCACCGTTATGTTCTGGTCTATGATGACTATCTCGTCTTTTTTCGCCGGATAAGTGACCTCAATCTTGAACAGGAAACGGTCTACCTGAGCCTCAGGCAGGGGGTAAACACCTTTATCCTCCAGGGGGTTCTGGGTCGCCAGCACGAAGAAGGGATTAGGCAGGTTATAGGTTTTTCTCCCGATTGTTACCTGCTTCTCCTGCATGGCCTGCAGCATCGCACTCTGCACCTTGGGAGGTGCCCTGTTTATCTCATCCCCCAAGACGAAGTTGGCGAATATAGGCCCCTTCACTGTATAAAACCCCTTCTTCTCCTCGAATACCGTTACTCCAGTAATGTCCGTTGGCAGCATATCAGGGGTGAACTGGATGCGCTGGAACTTACAGTCTCCTACCGTCTGAGTCAGCAATAAAATCAAAGTGGTTTTAGCCAGCCCAGGCACTCCCTCCATCAAGACGTTGCCATTACATACAAGACACTTCAAGACAGAGTCTATGATGGTGTCCTGTCCTACAAGTCCCTTCTTTATTTCGTCCTTAACCTGCCTCAGCTTGGAGCTGTATTCTTCCACTCGGGTCTGTAGTTCCCTGTCAGCCATCTTTTACTCCTCCCTGAAACATTATAGAAAAGAAGTAGCATCTACCCTATTTATTACGTAGACTGCCTGTCTGCTGCAAAAAAAATCCTGCAGCATCAACCCCTCTCTCCTCTGTCTATAGCACGCCACATGACCTTAGTCTGTCCGAAGTGGTTTCTAACCCTCTTCATGTCCAGCACGCCAATTGATTTGAGCTTGTAGCAGTGGGTGTTTGCTGTAGACCATGAGATGTTGGCGTTCTTCGCTATCTGGTATGTGCTGAGCGGCTTTTTAGCCTTCTTCAACGCTAGCATCATCAGCCGATCCACGGCGTTTATATGTTCCTCATTCATTTAGATCACCTCTCTTCTTTAAATAATAAACCCCCCATGACCATGAAGGGGGGGTATCTAATCCTCTTATACGTCGTTCACTATCGCCGTGATGTATCCCTGGTTGGAGGTTCCCTCATATATCCCATAGGGCACTCGCACCTTGATTCCCATCACAAACGAGTCTCCCGGGGTCAATGGCCCATCTGTGGTGCTGTTCCATGCATATTCCGAATAGGGGCTGTTGCACAGGTTAAACGGGAAGTCCCTGTTCCAGCGCGAGAAGAACAGCCTGCTGCAGTTAGCTATCACTACACAGTAGTGTTCTCCGCTCACGTTCACTTCCGCGTAACCGTATGTGGTACCTGCTGAGGCTCCACCTACGATGGAGTTGTTGGTGAATGTTCCCCACCTGCAGTCGGAAACCCCTGGATTTGCTACCGGTCCGTTACTAAGCCCTGCCGCACAGGTGCTGAAGTCAACGGAACCAGTTGTTGTCTTGGTGTGTGGTGCGTCACCTATGAAGAATTCATTGTTTTCACAGCTCCCGTCGGTTATGTTCACCATCCAGAAGTATTCGGTGCTGGCGTTCCTGAACCTCCCGTACCAGAACCTCGAGTTGTCTGTAGGTAGGTTTCCTTCAGGATCTGTTACGTAAACCAGCCCTCTGGTGTTGTTGTATTCAGCCCTGTTTATGAACCTGTAGGTTGAGTTCAGTGTTTGATGGAACAATGTTCTATTGTTTATCAGGGTGTTGTTTTGCGTAGGCTTCGATAATACAACATAATTTCCTGTGTTAGTGTTTGCGGTACTGCCCACACCAAACGGGCTGCTTGTTGGATAGGTAGCGTTAAACCATACGTGTGTGATGTTGTGTGAGCCGATGTTCTCCACCTGCAGAGCGTAATAGTTATTCGCTTCTGAGTTATTGTCGCCAACGCCTCCTGGGTCCACGTTAGTCCAGCTAAACACTGCAGGTGTTATGTCCACCATAGTGTTGGTGTTAACTGTTACTGAAACGTTAGCGTTTTCGCTGTCGTTTATTGTTAAGTTTCCTCCAAGCGCGCTGGCCATGCCAGCCATTAATAATCCCGCAAGTAGTCCTGTCAGTAACCCAATCCACAATCTCCTTATCATTTATACCACCTCTTTTTTTATTTTTTGTTTGTCTATCCACTCACCCCAACTGCTTGAGCGATGACCGTTAAGGTTCCAGTGGGTAATGTGCCTGCCATGGTACCATAGGGCACCCTGATCTTCACATTGGCTATTATGTGCTCTCCAGGTGTGAGAGCACCTACATGGAAATATTCCTGGAAGCTGTTTGAGCCGCCTGTTGCTCCCGGAGCGTCCTTATTCCAGTGCCAGAACCTGATGCTGACATTGGTACCGCCACAGACTGCTGGTGTGATCACGGTGTAGTTTTCTGTTGCTGACGCGTCCAGGGATAGATTTAAT
>JAOZNG010000161.1 GCA_029933895.1 archaeon | reverse complement strand
TAAAACAAGAGAGTCTCCTTTAAGCCCAAGTTCCGTGAACAAGCTACTTGTTTTATCAATAGCTCCATCTCCCACGATGACCCTCATGGGCAACTCGATGTCTTTCATATCCAATCTAATTAGATTTGAAACAAAAAAAGAATATAGTACTACATTTATTTCCTTATTCTAATTCTTATCTTATGCGCATTCTCCTGATACACTCTGATTATCTGAGGTTTGAGGCTAGGAAGAAGGCCCTGAAGACATCGGAAGAGGTTGAGGAAAAAAAGGGTGAAGCAGATAATGTCCTCGTGGTCTTCATCGCTTCAGAGAAACCCGACGAGAGAAACCAGGAATCCGTTATCAAGCAACTGGTTTCTGAGGTGAAGAGCTTATATCAGAAAGTGAATGCGGAATCTATTGCGTTATATCCCTATGCTCATTTATCCAGCAACCTCAGCTCACCTGCTATCGCGAAGAAAATAATCGATGAAACATACAGGGAACTGGATAAGGAATACAGGGTAGTTAAGGCCCCATTTGGCTGGTATAAAAGCTTCGAGTTGAAATGCAAAGGCCATCCCTTATCAGAGTTATCGAGGACTATACTCCCGGAGAACGGAGGGAGGGATAAGGAATCGAAGGCCCTGAAGGCTGAGGAGGAACTGAAATCCTACTGGCACATCCTCGACCTAGACGGTAACCTGGTGAAGGTGGAAGACTATGACTTCAGGGAACACAAGAACCTGAAGAAATTCACTGACTACGAGATTTCAGGTACCAGAGCGGTTGAATGTGAGCCTCCTCATGTGAAATACATGCGGGAGCACGAGATAGCGGATTATGAGCCTGGAAGCGATCCAGGAAACCTGAGATGGTACCCGAAGGGCTCCCTGATAAAAAGGCTTCTGGAGGAGAAGGTATCCTCCATGGTCTCAGGTTACGGGGGTATGCAGGTGGAGACGCCCGTAATGTATGACCTGTCCCATCCACAGCTCTCCAAGTACCTTGACAGGTTCCCGGCCAGGCAATACCGGCTCAAATCAGGGGGCAGGGAGTACTTCCTACGGTTCGCGGCCTGCTTCGGCCAGTATCTCATAAAGAGGAACATGCTCATATCCTACCGGAATCTACCCCTGAAGCTCTACGAGCTGTCGCACTACAGCTTCCGCTATGAGCAGAGGGGGGAGCTGGCCGGGCTCAGGAGGCTTAGAGCCTTCACTATGCCAGACATGCATACCCTCGTGAGGGACATGGAGCAGGCCAAGAAGGAGTTCCTGACCCAATACAAGCTCTCTGTGGAGTGGATGGAATCCCTTGGCCTGGATTACGAGGTTGGCATCAGATTCGTGAGAGAATTCTATGAAGAGAACAGGGATTTCACGGATGAACTGGTGAAGGTGGTAGGCAAACCCGCCCTTGTGGAGTTATGGGATGAGAGGCCCTTTTATTTCGTGATGAAGTTCGAATTCAACGTAGTGGATGCTCTAGAAAAGGCCTCTGCTCTATCTACAGTGCAGATAGACATCGAAAACACTAGGAGATTTAACATAAGCTACACTGATGAAGAAGGAAAGAAGAGATATCCCCTCATGCTGCACGCTTCTCTCTCAGGGAGCATAGACAGGAATGTTTACGCGCTGCTTGAGAAGGCCTACATGGACAGCAAGAAAGGAAAGAAACCCATGCTGCCTGTATGGCTTTCACCAACGCAGGTAAGGCTTCTTCCCCTCTCGGATGAGTTCATGGGTCTGGCGAATGACTTAGCTGATAGGCTGGAGAGAAACAACGTGAGGGTTGACATAGATGACAGAAACGAGAGTGTGGGTAAAAAAATCAGGGCAGCTGAGAAGGAGTGGATTCCCAGGATTATCGTATTAGGCGAGAAGGAGGCGGAGTCAGGTAAATACGCCGTAAGGGTAAGGGAGAGAGACAAGCAGGTGGAGCAGTCCCTAGATGAGCTGATAGAGGGAATCAGGGAGAAAACAGGTGATGAGCCATTCAAACCCCTCCCCTTACCCCGGAACATATCTTCAAGACCTAGGTTTGTGTGAAAAATGATTGACTTGGATGATATATGGGCCGACATCCGCAGAGACAGGAGGTTTATGAAAACCAGGTTTAATTCACTCTACCTGAGGCAGATAGGCGGCCTCCTAGACAGGAGAGGCTTTATTGAAACCAAACTCCACCTCTGGGATAACACCAACAGAGACGACCTCAGGCATCAGGCATCAGTCCTGATTTCCATAATCTCCAAGCTGGAGAGAGACAGGGGTGTGAAGAAAGACAACGGCACTGGAGGATATATACTTAAGGAGTTATCTGTTTTGAAGTCGCTGAAATGAACGAGGAATCAAAGAAGACGGCTGGGAAGAGAAGTGCCTTGTTTGTAGAGGACGGGATGGTCCTGGGATTAGGTACTGGCTCTACTGTAAGATATGCCATTGAGGCTATAGCCGGGAGGATAAGGGATGAGGGATTGGATGTTGTTGCCTTGCCAACCTCCAAGCCAACAGAGGAACTCGCTTCCTCCCTTAACATAAAGCTGTCCTCTCTCATTGAGTACTCAGACATTGATTTATGCATTGACGGCGCGGATGAAGTGGACAAGGAGCTTAATCTGATAAAGGGAGGTGGCGGGGCACATACCAGGGAGAAGATTATCGCTTCCGCGTCCAAGGAGTTTATTGTAGTGGTTGATGAAAGCAAGATGGTGGATCGGATAGGTGGGTTTCCCGTAGCTGTTGAGTTTCTGGGCTTCGGTAAACGCCTGGTAGCCAACCAGTTGCGCCGGATTGGGGGAGACCCCATATGCAGAAAAAACTTTAAGACAGACAACGGTAATTTAATCTTCGACACCAAGTTTTATATAGATGACCCTTTATCACTTGAGGATCGGATAAACTCCATACCTGGGGTTTTAGAGAATGGCATCTTCTCGAGGAGGAGGCCTGAGCGGGTGATAGTGGGCAGGGGAGAGAGATACAGGGTTATTGAAAAATGAACAAAGATTTGCGTGAGGAGTTGCAGAGGGTGATGGTCGAGGCTGAGAGCTATAAGAGACAGCTTGAGACCCTATCCTCTCAGAGGGCTATCCTCGAAGAAGCCCGCCTGGAGATGGGCCAGACCATTGAGGCCATGGACCAGATAAGCAGGGCGGAGGTGGGGGATGAAGTACTAGCTCCCCTTGGATCCGGATCCTATGTGAGGGTGGAATTAAAGGAAAACGAAAAGCTTGTATTTGGTATAGGGGCTGGTGTGTCAATGGAGAAATCCATCGACGAGGCTAAGAAAGTGCTGGAGGATAGGAGATCGAAGATTGCGGAGGAGGTCAGGAAACTGCAGGAAATCATAGACAGAACAGTGGAGGAGAACAAGGGACTCAACCAGAGATATGAGTCGCTGGTAAAGCAGATCAGGGAGT
>JAOZNG010000160.1 GCA_029933895.1 archaeon | reverse complement strand
AGGAATCTCAAAAGCATGTGGGTAAAATCGGATAATGATAGATATTCTTTGCGACAAACTTCTCCGGGAGAGAGGAGGCAAACAGACCTACGTTTTAATGGGGCTTTGGAATGATTATTTTTCAATTGAAGATGGCGATTCCCCTGACCCCCTCTTCCTCCTGGCAACCAGCAGCCCTATCACCAGTATTGTGAACAACCCCGGGAGAGCTACATACACCCATGGAAACTTCTCGGGCTGTTGACTAAACCGCTCTTCTGTCTCATTCGTTGTTGTAAAGGACCAGCTGCATTCCACAGAGTTCCCTGCAAGATCACAACCTCTTACATATACTGTGTATTTTGTGTTATACTCCAGACTTTCATAGGGGGTGAATATAACAGTGTTGTTTTCCCATGTCCTCTCTCCCCTCACCCCTTCTACAGCTATCTGAAGTGTGCTTTGATTCATCTTCTCGGAGAAAGTGATCCTTATCTCCACATCTACTGGCACATCATTTCCCATGGGATACTGCTCTACGACTTCTGGAGGGGTAGCATCTACTCGGAAAGTTATACTCACCACCGCCTCGTTCCCCGCACCATCCACAGCCTTCACATAAACAATGTGTTCTCCGTCTGTAAGTCCCACAAATTGGTACATTCGGCTTTTTCCAGTATCTGTCCACGTTCCGGAATCCAATCTTATTTCGTAGTGAGCTATCCCCGTTCTTCTATCAGTTCCTTTCCATGTCACCTCTACAGTCGGAGGATGCAAAGAGCCTTTAAACGGCGAGGTTATCCATAGGTTGGGGGGTGTCGCATCGATATTGAAGGTGACTGAGGAGACGTTCTCATTATTTGCGCTGTCTACCGCTTTAATATAAACGGTGTGTGGTCCATCAATCAGTCCGCTTAACTCATATTCTGTGACCTTACCGATATTTATCCATATACTAGAATCAAGCTTTATTTCATAATATTCTATATCCGATGTTGCATCGCTACCGATCCATTTTATCTGAACAGTTGAATTTCCCAGAAGGGAACCTTCGGAAGGTGTTATAATAGTTATTTCGGGTAGGCCAGTGTCTATAGTGAAAGTAACAAAACTGATGTTTTCATTATGATTCTTATCTACTGCTTTGACATACACTGTATATGTGCCGTCTGAAAGACCACTCAACTCGAAATATGTTGATTTTCCGACATTAATCCATGAAGAGAAATATATTCTCTTTATTTCATAATGATCTATCCCTGTTAGAGCATCTGCACCCGTCCATCTAACCGTCATAATGTTTGATGGTGAGACAGACCCCTCAAAGGGGGCTGTTATGATTATAGACGGTGCGGTGGTGTCAGAAGCACATATTGCATCCGCATAGGTCTTCTTCTCAATATGACCAGCTACGTCCTCAGCAAGAGTATAAAACTCATAGTATCCATCCCCCTCTGGAAAGGTGAATACTACAGATCCTCTCCACGATGTTCCAGATGCTGGAATGGAGGTTTCAAATCTTCGCCAAGATGACCATGTTGAGTTATCCAGTGAGTGCCGGTAAAATAGACTTACTTTAGAAAGGCCATAATTGTCTGTTGCGCTTATTTTTAACGTTACATTTGAGTGCTGCCAGTATGGTGAAACTGAAGATATAATAGAAGAGGGAGATGTTGCATCAACGGTAATTGTTACAGAAGTATCATTTTCATTGTCTGCTCTATCTAAGGCCTTGATATATACTGTGTGGAGGCCATCGGGAAGGTCTGTGATATTATAGAAAGGCAGAGTTCCAACATAGGTCCATGAACCATTATCTATCTTTATTTCATAATGATCTATTCCCGAGGTTTCATCGCTACCGTTCCAAAATAGGGTTACGGTAGAGCTGTTAAGCAGAGAATTGTTTGCTGGAGAAGTTATCATTACAAATGGATCAGTTGTGTCATACCCACCCAGTGCATCCGCTCCAATCTTCATCTCCACTACACCCGCTACATCCCCAGCAATCGTGTAGAACTCGTAGTATCCATCCCCTTCTGGAAAGGTGAACGTTACGTTACCTGTCCATGATTTGCCTGAGATTGTAATCGGTGAGCCAAGTATGGACCATCTAGACCATGAAGAATTGTCTGGTGAGTAACGATAATACAAGGTCACATTAGAGAGACCTCTATTGTCTGATGCGGCTATCTTCAAGGATATGTTTGACCTCTGCCAGTATGGCGAGATAGGGAGAACGGTGGAGATGGGTGGTATTCTGTCTGACCCGTCCCACGGCACCATCAGCGGATAATTGTCCCGGGCCCCAGCCCCGCCCAAAATGTTTGTATAAGGAGTGTCCCCAAATCCGTCACTGCCCAGGATATCCTGGTTAGGACCAGTATAGTTATCGGGTCCTGTATAGTCGCTCCAATAGTTTCCTCCAGTGGGGTAGGGGGCATACCAGGAGTTTGTACCGGTGTTGTCGTAGGCTTGGTATGTGTTATTTATAATTTTGTTATGATAAACGGTACTGTGGTTAGAGTAGGCAAGTTGGATGCCGTTGCGATTATTGGTGATGGTATTGTTGACTATGGTGTTATAAGTGGAGGAATTGAGGTAGATGCCATCTCTATTGTTATTAAGAATGTTATTGCGTATAGTATTGTAATAGGAGTAGTTGAGGAGGATGCCATTAGAATTGTTTATGATGCTGTTGTTAATAATTATGTTGTTGGCGGAGTAAAACATAGGGACAGCATAGCTATTGTGAAAGAGAGTGTTGTTGCTTATAGTATTATAAGTAGAGGATTTTAGATACACAGCATTAGTATTGTTTGCGACTGTATTGTTGAATACTTTGTTATTATCAGCGCCATTGAGATATATACCATAGGAGCAATTATAGATTTTATTGTGTGTGAGATTGTTGTAATCGGCGGAAAGGTTCAGGCATATTCCATAAAAGTTGTTGAAGAATTTATTGCAGGTAAAGTTATTATAAGTGGAATATTGGAGCCAACTGCCGTAATAATTATGTGAGGCGTTATTTTTTATTATCTGATTTCTGCTGGAACCTATAACAAAGAAGCCGTAGGTGTTATTTAATGTGGCAGTATTATTAATTAGGGTATTATGATTGGAGGTGTGTATGTAGAAGCCGTAGGTGTTATTTAATGTAGCAGTGTTATTGATTAGAGCATTGTGATTCGAGTCGTACAAGTGGAAGCCGTAGGTATTATTTAATATAGCAGTATTATTAATTATGGTATTATGATTGGACAACTCGATGTGGAAACCTCTAGTGTTGTTAGATGCAATGTTGTTAATTACGGTATTATAGTTTGAATAATCAAGGCTTATTCCTTCATAGTTAGAAGTCACAGTGTTATTAATTAAAGTATTGTTAAAGTGGGAGTTACATATGATGATTCCTACCGTGTTGTTAAAAGCGGT
>JAOZNG010000019.1 GCA_029933895.1 archaeon | reverse complement strand
TCAAACGCCAACAGAAGCCGTTCACTCTACACTCAGCTTGGAGACCAGGAAAAAATGGTCGAGGCAAGCATCCTGATAACTCAAATCAACGAATGTCTTTCCTCCGAGGGGGATGAATACTATGTAAATGCCGTCAACATATACAACGACGGTAATGCCCTGTTTGACACGGAAAAATATTCTGACGCGAAGGTAAAGTATCTGGAGGCTGAATCCGGGGTTTTGGAGGCTAATACCAGCTACTCCCTTATGGAGCCGACAGACGAGTTTCTGTTGAGGAAAGCAGAGGAATTGTTTAACCAGATAATGGGGAAGATGCGGTCTATAGAGATAAACCGGGCTGATGACTACTATGGTAAAGCAAGCAGTTACTACTTTGATTACAAGGAGATGGGTTACTCACACCCTAAATATCTCTCTGCCAGGGAGTATTCTGAGGCGGCACTTAATATCTATGTGGAATACAATCACTCCGACGGAATCTATAAAGCCCAGAAGATATTTAACAGAATAACTGAGGATATAGCTGATATAAGAAAATATGCTGAAGGGCAGAAGGAGATGGCCCGGGACGCATACGAGGATGATGACTATCTAAAGGCTTTATCCCACTACGAGAAAGCCAGGGACGCTTACACTCTTATCGAGAGTGCAGGTGATGTAAAATACTGTGAGCACCAGATTGGATTAGTTAACAGGCTTATTGAACTCAATGAAGAAAACCTGAAGAATCAGGCGGAGGAACACTATAAAAGTGCAGAGAATGCATTCCTTGGCCGTGAATACACTGAGGCCCTCAGCTACTTGAATCAGTCCAGGGATATATATGTCCAATTAATGGATTTTGCTAAAGCCAGAGGTCAGATCTTTAAGCAGAGGGAATATGGAAAATTGATTAGCGGATGTGATAGATTCTATGAACAGATTATGGGGGAGATGGGGGACATAAACATCTCCATAGGGGCTGGTCAACTCTATGATGAGGCATTCGACTGTTTCAGGTCAGGCAACTATGAGAGAGCTTTTATCCTGGTTAATGATGCATGGAGCAGATACATGGAGATATCTGATTACGGTGGTATGAGCAACTGCGAGAGACTTAATGAGAGCATAACTGACCGATTTAAGCAGATGAGGGAGGCTGAGGAGCACTATAACAGTTCACGTTCCTTCTACGAGACAGCTTATTTCGACAATGCCACATACTACGCTAACAAATCGTTAAATATCTACCAGAGCATTAAACGCGACAATGAGAGCTTGATGGTTCAGCAATTAATCTCTGAAATAAATGAGGGCATAGAGAAAAAGAAGAATGCGGACAGGCTCTACCAGGAAGCATTTGACTTCAATAGGAGGGATGAACTGGACAGCGCAGAAGACAGAGCTAAGAAGGCATACGAGCTGTACAGGGAAATAAACTGGGATGCGGGCATTAATAAATCCAGGGTTTTGCTCGACGAAATCAGAGAGAAAATGGGTTTGTTCCGCCCATCAGAGATGCTCCGATTACTTGTCCCTGTTGTTATAGTAATAGTCGTTGCTTTCATTGGAATCAAGTGGTATCAGGAGAGGGAGAGAATGATGCGGGAGAAAAGAGAGAGAGAAGAGGCTGAGAGAAAGAGAGCGGAGGAGGAGAGACTCAGGAAGCTAAAAGAGCTTGAGGAGGGAAGAAAAAGGCGCAGGGAGCTGGTGGAACATGCGAGGGAAGAGATGACCAGGGAAAAAACAGAATCCTCCACAGCGGTTGAGGAAGAGTCCACAGGCTACCGAGAGAAAACCTCTGTCTCGGAGGAGGAACCCTCCCCTACAGAAGAGCCGATAGTAGAGGATAAATCCATGGAGTCTGCTAGAGAAAAATACGCTTCAGGTGAAATAGGCAGGGAGGAATTCATGGAGTTGAAGGAAGAAGCTGATAAAGGGAGGGAATACAGCTCTGCTTTTGGTATGGCGAGAGAAATCCTCAAGGAAGAGGATGATGCAGGGATGAGCCATATATCCCTGGAGCGGAAAAGGATAAAGGAGAGTGATTCCATGATGAGGAAGGCTTTAAGGGAGGAGAGAGAGAAAATCAGGGAATCAGGGGAGAAGTCAATAGAAAAAGAAATTGATGAGATAAAAGACCTCCTAGAAAAGAAAAAGGGGAAGAAGAATGTATCAGAGGATTCTGGAGATATGTAAGAGGAGAGGTATAGCGTACCCATCCTTTGAAATATATGGCGGCCTGTCTGGTTTCTATGACTACGGTCCAGTGGGGAGCAGGATAAAGCAGAACATTGAGAATCTAATCCGGAATTTCTATGTGATAGATGAGGGATGCATGGAAGTGGAGTGCCCTGTTCTCTCACCGGAGGATGTGTGGATTGCCTCAGGGCATGTGGAGCACTTCACAGATAAACTAACGGAGTGCGTTAAATGCGGGGAGCCCTACAGGGCGGATCACCTGGTGGAGGAGAAAGCAGGTGAGGGATGTGACCACATGAGCATATCTGAACTAAACGAGAGCATAAAGGAGCTGGACATTAGGTGCCCTAAATGCGGTGGTAAACTGGACAGGGTCTACGACTACAATCTCATGTTCGATACCTGTGTGGGACCCGGTAAATACAAGGTTTCATCCTATCTGAGGCCTGAAACTGCTCAGTCAACCTATCTCTCCTTTAAGAGGCTATGGGATGTGGGCAGGAAAAGGCTTCCCCTGGGGGTGATACAGATAGGAAGATCCTTCAGGAACGAGATTTCCCCGAGGAGGGGCATGGTGCGCTTAAGGGAGTTCAACCAGGCTGAGGTCCAGTTCTTTGTTGACCCTGATGTAAAGGAAACACCCAGGTTCGGGGAGGTGTCTTCTCTGGAGGTAGAGGTCAGGGACAGGGCAGGCAGGGAGTACAGGGCCACTCTTGGGGAGTTACTGGATGATGGCGTGATCGAGATACAGTTGATTGCCTACTTCCTTGGTAAGTCACTGAACCTCTTCAGGTCTATGGGCATAGACCCTGGGCTGTTGAGGTTGAGACAGCATAAGGATGATGAAAGGGCTTTCTATTCAACCGATACCTGGGATATTGAGTATATGAGTCCCTCCCTGGGTCGTATCGAGCTGGTGGGTGTTTCGGACAGAACAGACTATGATTTAACCCAGCACATGAAACTCAGCGGAGAAAACATGCAGGTAACAATAAATGGCAGAAAATTCATCCCCCATGTTATTGAGGTAGCGTACGGGATAGACAGACCCTTCTATTGTGTCATGGAGTCATGTTTCAGGGAGGAGAAGGATAGGACATTCTTTTCCTTACCTCTAGATATAGCCCCCTACAGGGTTGCGGTATTCCCTCTGGTGGGGAAAGATAATATCCCCGAAAAAGCTATGGATGTCTACAGCCTGCTCAGAGGAAGGAAGATTATGGCATTCTATGATCGCTCTGGAAGTATAGGCAAAAGGTATGCTAGGGCGGACGAGATAGGTATACCGTACTGTGTCACTGTGGACTACGACACCCTGGAGGATGATACAGTAACAATCAGGCAGAGGGACAGCAAGAAGCAGGAGAGAATATCCATACCCCGGATATCTAGGCGGCTTTTATGAATATCTCATCGAATAGTTTCTCCTGCCTAAGTTTCAGCTTCTGTTTATATGAGAGATGTAACAGGGATATGAGTGTTGAGATAACTTCCTCCCTGTTATCGGTTATCTCAGAAAACAAGACGATGTTTTTGTTTGACAGGATATCCATGATCCGGAGATAGGTTTCTTCAATGATTTTCTCCATGTCTCTGCTGACTTCAACCTCCAGAACTCTCTCTTTTTTTTTCTTTTTGTATTCCCTGGTTTTTTTGTCTTCCAGGACCTCCTGGATGGCGGATATAAGCTCGAAGGCTGTTACTCTCCTCTTTGGAACCCTCCTGGGTTTAACCGCCAGTGAGACAGCCTGCCAGTCCACTATTTCAGCGCTCATCTCTTCCGGTACGTCAGCAAAGAGCATCGGGTCGAAGTAATCAAGAGATATGAAGTCAACATCATCCCCGTTATCGTCTCTGTACTCTTCTGGCTTGAAGTTCATGGATGCTATTACATCAGCCTTCATCCTAAGCAATACAGAGCTTACTATTATAACGTTGGCCGGTATCTTAAAGTCTGTTTTTTCTATATCCTCCACCTTCTTGGCATACCTGCCTGCAAGCTGCGCGATATCAATGTCCCATGGATTCATGTTACTGATTATTTCATATATTATGTCCTTCCAGAACATATCCTTCATCATGTCGTCGAATTCACGGGTATCCATTTTTTCCCTAGTCGAAGGGTAATTATATTGGATGCTTCTGCTTTAAATATCTTGCCCTTTCTGGGACTTATTTTTCAATACAGTATCCTAATCATAGATATAAAAGATTAAACCGTGAGAGTGATGGAGAAAAATCCCTTATCCTGTATTTCCCTGTTATTCATGCTTTTACTTGCTTCCGGAGTCAGCTCCGGGGAAGACATCCTGTCTCTTGAAGGGGAATATGATGTTGGGGGTTTCGCTCTCTACGTGGATTCTTTGGGGAACGCCAATGGCGGGGATATTATTGTCGGATGTTCGTATTCAACCGGTGCCGGAGCAGCTGGATGGGTTACTGCGCTGGACCTAGATGGGGGGACGTTGTGGGAGCGGAGGGGTTTTCCCCGTATCTCTTCCATGGAGGTCGTGGATTTAGACGGAGACGGGGAAGATGAGATACTCCTGGGTGTGCTGCACTATATACAATGCTACGATGCCAAAGGCAGTCGTAGGTGGAATATTGGGACAAGTGTTGGGAACACTATAACCTCAATTAAGACAGCTGACTTAGACGGTGACGGCCTGAGAGAGATTGTGGTGGGGGGTGATAGCACCGTTTATCCAAACCTCTACGTGCTTGGAGGTGACGGGAAAATAATCTGGAAAATAAGGGCAGGAGCCTACGAGGTTAATGCTGTGGCTGTCGGCGACATCAACGGAGATGGCAGGATGGAGATTGCTGCCGGGACAGTGGCTAAACATGGAAACTACTATAATCCCTCTCGTGTGTACCTATATGACTGTCAGGGAAACATGATGTGGGAGAAGATCCTACCCCGGGGGACAGCAACCATCGAGTTAGCTGACATAGACGGTGACGGGAAGATGGAGGTTCTGGTCGGTTCCCTGCATTACTTCACAGTCATAGACCATCAAGGAAACAGTCTAATGGATTTTGAGACAAGGGGTTATATCAATGACATCCTTGTTGAGGACATAGACCTGGATGGAGAGAAGGAACTCCTTTTAGGCTCCAATGATTTATATGTGCTTGACTCCGAAGGCAATGCTAAATGGGAGAACCCTGCTGGAGATTACGTCATAAACGACATCGAGCTTGTGGACATGGACTCAGATAATTACCCTGAGATAGTGGTCGCATCAGACGGCCTGTACATCATGGACCGCAACGGCGACACCATCTGGGAGCACTCCACCGAGAAAGAGGTCAAGGATATCCACATCAGTGACATGGATGGTGACTCATTCCCTGATGTGGTTGCCGGCTCCCTGGATAATCATGTCTACTATTTCACTTCAACTGTTTATCAGATGAGGGTTAAGGCCCAGAAATACTACTCTGAGGCTAAGAGATATTATTCATCCGGAAGGCTGGAGGAGGCGATGGATGATATATTGGAGGCGAAGAGCTACTACCAGCAGCTAGGTGATAAAGAGGGAATATCTGATACAGACAGGCTTATATCCCTCATTAATTCCGCCTCCAGCAAGAAAATAGAGGAGAGAGAGTTGGCGCACGCATACTATAACAGGTCCAGGGGTTTCTATCTTGCAGGGGATTACATGAATGCAACCTACTGGGCAAGGAAGGCCCGCTACAAGTATGATTTACTCGATAACGACTCTATGGCAGCCAGGGCGGAGGAGATAATAAACAACTCCCTCCGGTTCATGGAGCGTGAAGCTGATGAATCATTCAATAAGGCCTTATCCTACCGTAACAGCTCCAACCACACCCTTCTCTTATCCAACGCTGAAGAAGCTGTTAGGAGATACATCCAGCTTGGCTACGTGAATGAAACAGTGGCTGCTCTGGAGCTGGCTGCTGAAACATACACCCTCATGGCAGAGGAACAGAGGTATGTCGGCGATTTCCAGAATGCTTCTGTATCAGCACAGAAGGCGTTGTACATCTATGGGTGCATTGATACCTCAGTTGTGGGCTATCCCCCTGAGTGTTTACCGGATGATATGGATATAAAGGATGTGTCCGTCCTTGCAGGGGAGATCAGGAACCTGACATACAATGGCAGCGCGTACACCAATGAGTCCCTCCAATTAAAGTCTGTTATACTGGCTGTATCACAGAACGATACCGGAAGATTTAGTTTCTCCCTGGATTTCATAACCCGGCCTGTCTCGGGTTCACTGGATTACGCTGTGAATTTTGTTTCATGGAATTCCAGCATCATAACAGTGTTTGTTGCCTTACTTCTTGTCTCCTTAATGCTTTTTGTGTTGTATTCCATGCTCAGCAGCCAGGGTGTGGTTCCCCAGATTAAATACCTGAGTGATTTCCCACTCAAGGTCCTCAGAAGAGAGATTAGATCCTCTCACAGGAAGCCGGTTACTGATGAAAGCACAGAATTCAGATGTTTCGATTCGGCTGATGAGAGAGTGGATAAGATTAAAAAAGATAGCAAGCGGGGTATGGGAGTGAACCTGAACTCTTTGCGGGATTTAGGAGAGGTGTAGGTGAATGAAGAAGATTACGGTTATACCCGGAGATGGAATAGGTCCTGAAGTTGTTGATTCAGCACTGAAGATTATTGAGGCATCTGGAGCAGGTATAGATTACGAGTTTGCTTATGCGGGCCAGGCAATAATGCAGGATGTGGGCACTCCATTACCTGATTCCGTGATTGAGGCGGTGAAGGGAAACAAGACAGCGTTGAAGGGTCCTATAACAACACCCGTGGGTTCCGGTTTCAGGAGCGTTAATGTTGCATTAAGGAAAAAGCTGGGTCTTTATGCTAACCTGAGGCCTGCCAGATCCTTCAGGGGCGTTCCCTCAAGGTATGGCGACATAGACCTTGTGGTGGTGAGGGAGAACATGGAGGGCCTCTACATAGGCAATGAGAGATACCTCAACGAGGAGCATACGGGGGCTGAAGCTATTCGGTTGATAACCAGGGAGGGCTCGGAGCGTATTTTCAGGTTCGCTTTCGAGTACGCCAGAAAAGAGAACCGAAAGAAAGTTACTGCGATACATAAGGCGAACATCCTGAAGTATACTGATGGCTTGTTCCTTGATACTGGAAGAGAGGTAGCCAGGGACTATCCTGACATAGAGTTCGAGGACAGGATAGTTGATAACATGTGCATGCAACTGGTGAAGAAGCCAGAGCTCTATGATGTGCTGGTATCCACCAATCTCTTCGGGGACATAGTCTCAGACCTCTGCGCCGGTCTCGTAGGCGGGCTGGGGGTTGCTCCCGGAGCCAACATTGGGGCAGAATATGCTGTATTCGAGCCCGTCCACGGCTCTGCTCCAAAGTATGCTGGCATGGACAGGGTTAATCCCACGGCAACCATACTATCCGGGGTTTTAATGCTCAGGCATCTGGGGATGGAAAAGGAGGCTGAAACAGTATTGGATGCTGTGAAGAAAGCCCTTGAGGAGGGAGAAAAGCTTACATATGACCTTGGAGGAACATCCAAGACTTCGGAGTATACAGAGTATGTGATATCCAAGATAAGATGAAAACAAGAGATATTCTGGTTACGCAGCTATCCCTGTTTATCATCCTGTTCGGGGGATGTGTGGATGAGATAACACAAACTACTTCATCAACAATCATGGAAGAAATAAACAGCTACGCTGTTATCGAGACAGTGAAGGGCAACATCACAATTCTCCTGTATAAGGACTTGATGCCTTTAACAACAGGGAATTTCATCGAGCTGGCTGGGAGGGGCTTCTATGACAACCTGTCTTTCCATCGTGTGGTTCCTGGTTTTGTTATACAGGGAGGCGACCCCAGAGGTGATGGCACAGGCGGCTCAGAGGAAACCATTCCTCTGGAGATAGCTTCCCAGCTCAAACATGACAGGGGCATGGTGGGTATGGCCCGCAAGCCCTCTGATGTTAACAGCGCCACATCGCAGTTCTACATAACCCTGGGACCTGCACATAACCTGGATGGAGAGTATGCCGTGTTCGGTAAAGTGGTTGACGGAATGGATGTTGTGGAAAAAATCAAACAAGGCGATAAAATGCTCAGAGTTACCATCAAATAATCCATGTAACATCTGCATCCAGTGCATGGGCTGTCTGTTGCTAAGAAGCGAATAATATTCTCTTGGAAAAGGATGGAAAAATCATATCCCTCTAAGTAAACTACAAAAGGGATACAAGAACGGAGATTTGAGGAATCTGCTCATGTCCCGTAAACAATTTAATCTCAGAGAAGCAGTAATGATAACAGGAGATAAATCAGGTGGAGATGAATTTGGGGAGGGATAAGGATTAAATTTGTTCCGGCATGAAATTTTTATTGGAGATTGAATGAATGATAAAATGCGTGGTACTCCAGCCTTACCTCGCTGCTACCGGGGGAAAGTTGTTTATCGGATGCATAGGTAATTAATTCCTCTGCTGGTTCCTTATTTTTACCTGTAATCTTATATTTAACTAACTCTTATTGCGGGTCAAAAAAATGGAAGAAAACGATGAAGTAATGGATGCGGTCTCTATGGAAGAAGATGAGGGCAGAGAGTTTGCTTTCGCTATGGCTCCAGTGGTCCGGCTTATGAAGGCTGAGCTGGACAATGACAAGATGATCAGGGGCCGGGTTAAGGTGGAGATGAACCTGTGGCTTGAGAAGATTTGCCGGAAGATAGCGGCCAAGATGAATGAATCCGACTACACTATGGTGGAGCTGGACGACTTCAAGACCGCCATCGAGCCCTATGAGATGGTGGATGATGTGGAGCAGGAGCGGCACAGGATTGTAGCCAGCCTGGAGAAAATCAAGCAGGACTGTGATTCCCTGATAAGAGACGTTAACCGGAAATTCATTTCCTTCGACGGTCCCGTGGTCAGGTACGGGGAAGAGGAATCAGAGAGCCCAGAAAAAGATGAAGCGGATGATGAGGTAGAGGATTTATAGAATGAGGTACAGGTACGGGGAGCTTCTGGACAGGGTTTGGGATAATCTGCCTGATGAACTAAAGAGCCCGGCCAGGTTCGAGATGCCTGAAATCAAGACAAACATCCAGGGCAAGCAGACACACATAATGAACTTCAATGAGGTAGCTGATGCCTTCCAGCGGGAGCCAAAGCACGTGCTTCTTTATATCATCAAGGAGCTGGCAGCTCCCGCGACATACGATGGAAGGAAAGCTATTATACAGAGACGCCTTAAGAAGTCCATGATAGAGGAGAAAATAAAAAAATATGCTGAAGAGTATGTCTTCTGCCATGAATGCCACAGGCCGGATACCAAGGTGACAGAGCTTAAGGGGGAGAAAATTATAAAGTGCACCGCATGTGGTGGCTGGTGGCCTCTGAAGAAGATAAAATAGGATGTACGTTAAGGTCCATGACAGGGGAGGTGAGACTCTTGTTGCGGTATGCGACGAGGAGTTGTTGGGTAAAACATTAATGGAGGGTGACCTGGTTATGGAGGTGAAAGAGGACTTCTATAAGGGCGACCGGATGAGCCCTGATTCCCTGGGAGGTCTTTTCAGTGAGGCCACCATATTAAATCTTCTCGGCAACGATGTTGTGGACAAGGCTGTGGGCCGGGGTTTTGTGGATGCTAACAATGTGTTGGAGATTGCGGGAGTAAAGCATGCCCAGGTGGTTGAGATTTAATACCTGAATACCTGTTTATATTACCTGAGTTGAAATGGTTGACGTGAAGGATGTGATGGTAAAGGATGTTGTCACTGTTGATTCAAGAGATACCGTTTTGAAGGCAGCTGAGTTGATGTCTGACTATGATGTGGGTTGTCTTGTGGTTGAGGATGGTGGAGAAGCAGCTGGAATAATCACTGGATCTGATGTTATCTCCAAGGTAGTAGTCAGGAAGAAAGACCCAGGGATTACGAGGGTGAAGGAGGTGATGAGTTCTCCTCTGGCAACCATACATCCGTTTACCTCCCTGGAGGAAGCTGTGGAGGTTTTCAACGAAACAGGCTATAAGAGGTTAGTGGTTTCTTCAGGTGAGTCCCTGGACGGTATACTCTCCATAGAGGATTTAATCACGGAGGAGACAAGGTTTATCCAAGTCCTTGAGAGATACATCGAGATATTGAAGTCAAAGAATTACTGATCTATCCAGCTTTTTTTTAAGATGATTACGTATCAAGAGAAACCCTACTCTGAGGGTGAAATCTACAGGAGACTGCATCCCCTGGTGAGGGAATGGTTTAAGGGAAGGTTTAATGGGTTTGCGTTACCCCAGCGGTATGCCATAAACAACATCCATAGCAGGATTAATACCCTGATTTCTGCCCCAACCGGCTCGGGGAAGACCTTAACAGCGTTTCTGTCCATAATCAACGAGCTTGTTTCTCTCTCAGATAAAGGCGAGCTTGAGGACAGGGTGTATTGCATCTATGTTTCACCCCTGAAGGCGTTGAACAATGACATAGAGAAGAACCTTAATGAACCCCTGCGGGGGATGGAGGAACTGTATGGAGGTGATCTGGGAATCAGGGTGGCTGTTAGAACAGGGGATACAACCTCCTATGAGAAGTCAAAGATGTTGAAGAAGCCACCACATATACTCATCACCACGCCGGAGACGTTGTCTATTGTGTTGAACGCCCCCAGATTCCGGGATCTTTTAGCTGACGTCGGATGGGTTGTGGTTGACGAAATCCATTCCCTGGCTGAGAATAAGAGGGGTGTTCATTTATCCCTGAGCCTGGAGAGGCTTCAGAATCATGCAGGTATGTTCTGCCGTATTGGTTTATCTGCTACGATATCCCCTCTGGAGGAGGTGGCAGGGTTTCTGGTCGGATACCATAACACCGAAGTGAGGGATTGCTGGATTGTGGACGTGAACTACATCAAAAAACTTGACATGAAGGTTCTGACTCCTGTGCCTAACCTTATAGATACCACACAGAGAGAGCTTCAGGATTCCATGTACTCCCTGATGTCAAAGCTGATATCCGAGCACAAGACCACTCTTGTGTTTACCAATACCAGGTCAGCTACCGAGAGGGTGGTGCATAATCTCAAGCAGCGGTTCCCTGAGCAGTTCATGGAAGACATAGGTGCGCATCATTCATCTCTTTCAAGAGAGAATAGGGTCAATATCGAAAACCGGTTGAGAGATGGAAAGCTTAAATGTGTTGTCTCCTCCACCAGTCTGGAGCTGGGCATAGATATCGGTTACATTGACCTGGTCATACTTCTTGGTTCCCCCAAGTCAGTTGCAAGGGCCCTTCAGAGGGTTGGCAGATCAGGGCATAGACTTCGTTCTGTGGCGAAGGGTCGGATTATCGTCATGGACAGGGATGATCTGGTGGAGTGCTCTGTGTTACTGAAGAATGCGTTGGAGGGTAAAATAGACAGGATCCGGATTCCATTGAATGCCTTGGATGTTCTTGCCCAGCAGCTTTATGGTTTGTGTATAGAGGATGTCCAGAACATAGAAAACGTCTACCACCTGGTCAGGAGAAGCTACTGCTACCGTAATCTATCGAGGGAGGATTTTGATTCCGTTATCAGCTACCTGGCAGGAGAGTATGTGGAGTTGGAGGAGAGGAATGTATACGCCAAGATCTGGGTTAACTACGACAGAGGGGTGATGGGTCGGCGCTCGAAGCTGGCTCGCCTGATTTATTCAACCAATGTTGGTACAATCCCTGACGAGACCAGCGTGAAAGTCAAGATTGGCAGGCAGGGGATTGGGAAGATCGAGGAGTCTTTCTTGGAGCGGCTTGGAAGAGGTGATATTTTTGTCCTTGGAGGAAACACCTACAGGTTCCTATACAGCAGGGGTCAGACTGCCCAGGTGGTGCCAGCTAACAGCAGCATCCCTACTGTGCCCGCCTGGTTTTCAGAGATGCTTCCCTTAAGCTTTGATTTAGCAGTGGAGATTGGGCGTTTCAGGCGGCTGCTGGAGGAACGCCTGGAGAGGAAGGAGTCCAGGGAGCAGATACTGGATTACATAGATAATTACCTTTATGTGGACAGGAATTCCGCGAACTCCATATACGGGTACCTGAGGGAGCAATTCCTTTATGCGAGGGTTCCCACCGACCGGAGGATTGTGGTGGAGCACTACAGGGGTTTCAGGGGTGAGAAGTATGTTGTCTTCCACACTGTTTTCGGGAGGAGGGTTAATGACGCTCTTTCTAGGGTGATTGCGTACATGGTGTCTAAGAGGGGGGGGAGGGATGTTGTTATCTCCCTCACGGATAACGGGTTTTATCTCTCCTCCGGAGATAGAAGGCTTCAGGTGGAGCAGGCTTTCGAGGATTTAAGGAGCCTTGATTTCAGGAGTGTTTTGTTGAAGGCGGTTGATCGGACCGAGGTTTTAGCCAGGAGGTTCAGGCACTGCGCGACCCGTTCCTTGATGATTCTGAGGAGGTACAAGGGCAGGAAGAAGTCTGTTGGCCGGCAACAGGTTGGCTCCCGGATATTGATGAGTTTCTTGAGGAGGGTTTCGCCGGATTTTCCCATCCTAAGGGAGTCTAGGAGGGAGGTGGTGGAGGATTTCATGGATGTGGAGCATGCCTTGGAGGTTATGGAGAAGGTAAGGGCTGGTGATATAGATGTGGTATATGTTTCAACTGATGTGCCATCTCCTTTCGCCTTCAATCTCATAGCCCAGGGTTACATGGATGTTCTCCGGATGGAGGACCGGCTTGAGTTTATTAGAAGGATGCATCACGTTGTAATGGAGAGAATTGATGGTAAACCTTCTCCCTGCTGAAAAATGGATTCATTGGAG
>JAOZNG010000159.1 GCA_029933895.1 archaeon | reverse complement strand
ACAACCACTACAATATAGAGATAACAAACATCGGCACCAAAAACATAACCCACATATGGTTCAACACAACATACCCAAAAGCCTCCCCCTTCGCTGTGGGAAGCGCTGGCGAAACAAACGCCGGAAACTATATCGTGCTCTCCAGAGACACGCAAGCAAAAAACTACTACTTCGTGAACCGGGCGGAATACGGGGAGCCAGGCACCCTGGTATACCTGAAAGACCCGGACGGGAACATGCCGCCAAACAGCACTAAATACCTATACGGCAGGTTCCGGAACGCCAGCAACGAATACTTCTGGTTCCTGAACAAGGAAGACGGCAACTGCACAGACAACACATTTTATATGGGAGATGAATCCCACACCCCGATGAAAATAGGCTCCACAGACTTCAGCAACTGCACAGCAGGACTTAATAACACACCAGGAACCGGGGTGGACTCATGCAGGACAGGGACACTCACAGAAAACAACGCCTACGGATTCTCTGAAATAAACATAGGAGGCCAGAAATACTGTGTAGCAGTATCACAGCACTGCAACAGAACATTCTTCTCCCACTGGAACCCGGATTACCCATTCAACAATTGTGGAAAAAACCACACCGAATTCGCCTGGAATACAAGCAACGGATCAGACGGAGACGGATACCTGGTGCCGGGAGAACACTTCAACGTGAGCATAAGGGTACATGTTCCATACGGCATCTATGAGGGAGCATCCAATAAAGGGAAATTAACGGTACTAGCGAACAGCATATGAGTCCCTTATTTATAAGCCCTCTAGATTATATAGATAATGGGGGCTGCCTGAGAGCTATCACCTCGGAAGCGCGCATATTAAGGAACAAAAACCCAATCCACAATCTCCTTAACTTAATGCGTTGAAGGGCGGCCCCCTCACCACAAAAAAAATGGAAGACGAAGAACTGGACCGGATTGACGAGTTAGTCATCGATATTCTAACAAAAAGCGATAAACCGTTGACCACATACAAGATAGCTAAGGAAGCGGGAGTATCCTGGTCAACAGTCAACATCCACTGCTACAGGCTGAAATCAATGGACATGCTCAGGGAAGAGGTAGTGAACCATGAACACGGTAGAAAGAGAATCTACTGGGAGCTTGTAGGTAAAACACCTAAACTCAGCGAGTACATTGACTGATCATTCAGGAGGGTGCTTGTAGGGCATTCCCTTAATCAAATCCATCATCTTCTCCTCGTCAACCACCACTTCACCTCCAATGGAGACAACCAGTTCCTTCACAGCCTCACCTATCTCCACCAGAGGGCACTTGTTTCTAGCGGAAACCTCCAGAGCCCTGGAAATCTCAGCCTCTGGAACAGAGATGAGATAGTTCCCCATGTATCTCGTTATATCTGGGAAGGGAATGCTTTTGATATTAAAACCCATCTTTGACTTAACAAGCATCTCCACCAGGTTACCGAACCATCCGCCCCTGGAAGCATCCTTGGAGGCGTTAATCCTGACATCGTTCTCCAAAAGCTCCAGGAAGGTCTTGAATTTCACCTTAGCTCTCCTAATCCTCTGGCCTGTATCGCCCTCGACCACTTCACCAAGCATCAGAATCCTGTCTCCTGCTTTGATGCCTGAGTCAGCTACTGGTCTATTAACAAGGTTACCGTATACCATAAAGGAGATGCAGGGCTCCAGGTTACTCTCCAACTGTGTGTTACCTCCCAGGATAGGAACCCCCAAGCCGTCGCTCTGCTTCTTCAGGTCCTCAGCTATCTCCACGCCCTCTTCCACTGAATCCACCTGCATCGAATTAAGCGCATAAAGTGGTTTAGCTCCCATAACCACGATGTCGGAGCATGTATGTATCAAACCGGTTTTTCTCCCAATCTTGAGGGGATAGGGCCCTTCCATGTTTATCACATCATTGCATAATATGACCGCATCATCCCCCTGCCTTATCCCATATCTAAGGCGTTCAACCTTATCGTCCATGTACCAGAAAACCCTGCGTATGTTGTTGGTCTCCAGCATATGGTTTATGCATCTCTCAATGTCTTTTTTCATTTTTTTATTGGAATAACCAAGAAATTTACGAGTAAATTTCTTGTTTGACAGTCAGCTCGCCCATCAATCATCATGTATTCAGCGGTTGTTCATGTCATCACACTGTCTAACATATATGGGAGTAGAGATAAATGAATCCCATGCCTCTGGAAAAATTCTGGATTAAATAACAAAAAATGCAGGAATTACAAAATTGTTATTTAAACTATCTTTTTCATTGAATTATAAGGTATAACAATACATAATAACCAAGAAATTTACTTCATAAATTTCTTGATTCATAAAATCTGATGCATTTAATATACCAGAGACGGAGGTAAAAAAAAATGGTTGAGAAAAAGATAGTTTTGGTTTCTATGCTGTTGATCATCTCTTTTTTGGGATGCACGGAACAGCCCACAGGAACAACGACCACGACAAAAGCCCCGGGGGAGATAAAGATCGGGCTAATAGCACCCCTGACGGGGGGAGCGAGTACGACAGGTAACGACATGCAGGAGGCAGCAGAGCTTGCTGTGGAGGAAATAAACGCTGGAGGCGGAGTAACCGTCGGCGGAGAAAGGATGAAAATCGTTCTTGTAAAGGGGGATACAGAAACAAACCCGGAACAGGGAGTGAAGGCAGTGACGAAATTGATAACAGAGGATGGAGTGGACATCCTCGTTGGAGGATTCAGCTCTGCGATAACGTACGCTGACGAGGTTATTGCCTCAGAAAACGAGGTTCCGTTTATCATAACAGGAGCCTCCTCTCCAGTTGTCACAAGGAGAAGCGACATAGACACAAGCTACTTCTTCCACCACTGCCCCACAACAGACGACTATGGGAGAGACACACTGGTCTTTGTTGATGAAGTGGTGAGGCCTGCAATAAATGCACGATTTAATTACTCAGATGACAGAAAGCTGAGGCTGGGGATGCTGTACCAGGATGGGAAATACGGTGAAGGAGTGCTTGAGGGAGCTAAGAAGGCAATCGAGGACGAGGGGCTGATGATAGAGATCGTCGCAGAAGAGAAGTTCACTAGGAGCGAGACAGACTACCGGACAGCGCTTACGTCCATAAAGTCAGCGGGAGTTGATGTAGTCTATCCAGCAGCGTTCCTGAACGAGCAGACGCCGATTGTTGTGCAGGGCAGGAAGGATGTGGGGTTGAACACAATCTACCTCTCTGTTGAGTGCAATGATGACCCAGACTACTACTCTGGGGTAGGTCAGTTAGGTGAGTACTCCATACAGGAAAGCCGCTTCGGCCCCTACGTAATACCTGCAGGCTCACTCAAGCCGAAGGTGGAGAAATTCAGGGACGCCTTCAAGTCCAGGTGGGGTAAACAGCCGAGCATGATGGGTGCGTCAACATACGAGGGGATATACATTGCTGCCAGGGCGATAGATGACGCAGACAGCCTTGTCAACGAAGACATAAGGGATTCACTCAA
>JAOZNG010000158.1 GCA_029933895.1 archaeon | reverse complement strand
CCCGTATTTTTCCCTGAATTTTTCTCTCCCCATAACAGAGACATAGATTAACTTGAGTTCATCCATACCATGTGTCTCTCTTATTTCTTTAGCGAGTTCCCTGCCGTCTGCTCCATCCATTAATATGTCGATTAAGACCAGCTGAATTTTCCTTTTTTTTATCTTGTCCAGTGCTTCTTGTTTTGTTGATGCTGTCTCTATTTTGTATCCTTCTCTGGAGAGGAGGTCGGATAGTAGCATCAGCGTGTCGGGTTCATCATCTACGACAAGTATCCTGGAAATCATGAATATTATTCAAATTACAGGTATAAAAAAGCTTTTTTTGTTCAATAAAGTAGCTTATTTTTTTATACAATACACTATTATGTTTAAACATCCCTCCCACAGAATCCCCCCATTACCGGTTTCTCTAACGCCATTATCCTGTAGTCCACACCTCTCCTGTGGAGCTGAGACATGCATATCATTTGTTTTTTAGTTTCGCGTTTTTCTTCAACAACCCTGCTATAATTCCCCCCCTCGACTGCATAACAGCCAATCCCACAGGGATTTTTATGTATATAATATGCACTATAGTTTAAATTTATTACTATCTGGTTTATATTTAAGCGAAATTAATAAAATATATGTCTAAGATTAAACCCTCAACCCTGTTCAAGGAACTAATAGACTTCATAAGACTCAGAGTCTGCTTATTCATCACTGGAATAGGGATCACAGGATACATCATATTTAATCCAGTTGGAGTGAAGATATTCTGGGCAGCAGCCAGCACCTTTTTCATAAGCGCTACGGCGTACTCCTATAACCTGATGACAGACAAGAAAGAGGATTTGCTAAATCACAAGAAGATTAATGCCTTTGTCCTCAATAGGAAGGGATATGCACTCATATCTGTTTTCATGATAATCGGTCTAATTTCCACTCTTCAACTGTCATATATGTCGCTTTTTTTTTATCTATTGCTTCTGGTGGTGGGTCTGGTTTATTCTTATTTCAGGATAAAAAATATCTTTCCATTTAAGAACCTATATACCGGATTTGTTTTAAGTATTGTTTTTTTCATCGGCTCAACAGCTAATTCCTATCTCAGTATCTCAATGGTTAACTATTATCTGCTCATATCACTCCATATTTTTACGATAAGCCTTATCTCAGATTTAAGGGATTATGCAGGTGATAGAGAAACAAATTTGAGGACGCTGCCAGTTGTCTTAGGCTACAGTCTTGTGAAAAAATTGATTTATTTATTGCTTTCATTATTCGCTTTTTTAACGCTTTTAACAGAATCGATTTTTCTGTATCCGCTGATGCCGTTTATTACGCCGATAGCAATCTATCTCAGAAAAGACAGACCAGGTACAGCACATCTCTGGGAGATGATCTCGTTCATGCTCCTACCATTTGGGATAATTATCTTAAGTTGAAAGTGAAGGGCTAAAAATGTGTATGGTAACATTTGACTGGGGCGAAAACGACGCAAAGAAAAAATTTGTGAACTTCGATGAAATAAAAAAGCTATGCTGGGTTGTAGTAGAGATCACAGATTACTGTAACTTCAGATGCAAGTGGTGTTTCGCTAATTCCTGGCTGAACAAAAACCCAGAACATATGCGTTTTGGAGACCTAAAAAAACTAATCCATTTTCTATCAGATTCAGGGGTGAAACAGATAACCCTCTCAGGAGGGGAACCCACTCTCTACCCACACCTGAGAGATGCGATAAAGGAGGCTAGAAAACATGATATGATCGTCCACATGAACACCAACGGTTTCCTGCTAACTGAAAAGCTTGCTAGAGAACTCCATTCCCTCGGCCTGAGTCAGGTTCAGATTACCGTAGACAGCCTGAATCCCAAGAAACATGAGACCGTAAGGGGAGTTAAAGGCTCTTGGGCGAGAGCGATTAAGGCGCTAATAAATGCTAAAAAGACTGGGATGACCGCTGCCTGCCAAACAGTACTGACTAAAGAAAACGAGGGTGAAGTGCTTGATATCTTCAGGTTTGCCAGAAAACTTGGAATACAAAGATGCAGGGTGTGGGATATGACACCCTCAGAAGGATGTTCGATAGAAAATCAAAAATTGATGCCCTCTGATTACATGTCTACGTTGAAAAGACTTTGCAGGTATGCGGAGTTGAGTGGCGCAAGAAACGTTGAATCAGGGGATCCCCTCTTTAATGCACATATAAAAACGAAACTTAATGTGACAGGAGGCTTCTGTGTAGCCGCAGCTGGTTTATATACAACCATCTCGCACAGGGGAGATGTGTATTTCTGTGCGACAATAAGGAAGCCACTGTACAATATATTCAAGGTTATTCCATCAACCGTTGATTTCAATCTTTTTCATAGAAAGAAGGTGGTGGAATACATAAGAACACTTAAAATCCCCAGCTATTGTATGAAATGTCCATTCATCCATAAATGTATGAGCGGGTGTTATACAAGACGCGAGTTTATGTGGGATGATGTTGATTATTGTTGCAAGTTTATACCTGCAGCGTCTAAGGAATCCATCTACAAAAAAACGCTACCGTCTACGGCATAATCCACGGAAACCTTTTTGTATCCCTCATTTATTTTTTCTATCTCGAAGTGAGGGTTAATCAGCCATAGATATCCCTGTATAGTCCTCAACAGGAAATCCCAGTTATCTTTCTCTGGCTGTAGACCGTGTGGTGGATTATTTACATCTACAGTTATTTCACTATTGCTTTTAATAACTATTTTCACAACACCCCAGCCTGTAACCTGTAGAAGATTTTTAAGTAAGTTTAATTTTTTCTCTATGGTAGATTCTTTTTCCACTAATCTATCGAAGTAGGTGTATGATATCCTAGATACACAATCAATCATTATCCCTTTGTTGCTTATAAGGTGAAATATTGTATTCTCTATCGGACACAGAAATTTTCCTCTGAAAAATAGTTTATTCCCTTTGATTTGTATTGCACCTTCCTGGATTGCGTTTTTCAAATTAAATCCTTTAATTTCAGGCATATAGTTCAGTTTATTGTATAACTCCTTAGGTTTGGCATCTACACTAAATGGTTTCTCTGTGAGAGAAAAAAGGTATGTGCATGAATCTTTTCTCTGTTCAGCTCTAATGCAATCAACTTCCACTCCATATAAGGCATTGAGTATTCCTGTATGGAAACCCATCATACCGCTATTCGGTCCGATTATCCTAGTAACCCCCTCATTCCTTGTTTTGATTTTTATATGTTCTCCAGAACTGAAGTGTATATAGTCCATTAAACCCAGATTAGTCCACACTCGTTCCATAACTGTGTTTATTAGCAAAGAAGGCCCCAGCTTCTTCATAGCACCTGGAACAAGCCTCTTAATAATAAAATAGCTCCATATCCTGTCAAGTTCCTTTATTTCTTCGCTGTAACCTTCTTTCTCACATTCCTGAACGTAGTTTGCAAGAATTTCTTCAAAAAATAATGTATCTCGTCTGGTTTTTATCTTGAATTTGTTTATAA
>JAOZNG010000157.1 GCA_029933895.1 archaeon | reverse complement strand
TGGGAGATCTATAGGGTGGGGGGTGCGCAGGCTATAGCAGCTTTAGCTTATGGAACAGAGTCCATCCCCCGAGTCGATAAAATCATTGGTCCAGGGAACAAGTATGTTTTGGCCGCCAAGATGCTCGTCTACGGTCAGGTGGATATTGACATGCCAGCCGGACCCTCTGAGGTACTGGTTATAGCAGATGAATCCGCTGATTCGGGATTTATTGCAGCTGATGTCCTGGCGCAGGCTGAACACGATCCAAGCGCCCAGTCTGTTGTTGTAACAACCTCCAAGGAGATTGCAGGAAAGGTACAGGAAGAACTAGAGGGGCAGTTAAAGGACCTGAAGAGGAAGGAGTTAAGGAAGAGCCTGGAGAACTCAGCCATAGTCTTAATGAGGAGCATGGAGGAATGCATCGAGTTCGCGAACCTTTATGCTCCAGAACATCTCGAAATTTTAACAAGAAATCCAGAGAACACATTGAAGGAGATAAGGAACGCTGGTGCCGTCTTTATTGGTCCCTACTCTCCTGTTGCAGCAGGAGACTACGCCTCTGGAGGAAACCATGTGCTGCCCACAGGTGGTACTGCGAGATTCGCCTCCGAGTTAAGCGTAAGAGACTTCCTCAGGAATATGAGCATACAGCACCTCACCAAGGAAGGTCTAAGCAGGTTGAGATACACCATAGAGGAGATAGCGGAAGCCGAGGGATTCATCGCCCACAAGGAATCAATAGATAAACGGTTCACGTGAATTAACCTGAAAAACCCCTACAGCTATTCATTAATAACATGGACTTGAATCATATATTTGCAATACAGTGTTTTGTTACCCTGTTTATCATCATCGACCCCGTCGGTAACGCCCCCATATTCCTCTCTATTCTGGAGAAATACTCCCCTAGAGAGAGACGTAACATGATAAGGAAGACTATTCTGGTTTCTACTGTTTCTCTGATAGTTTTCACCCTGCTTGGGAGATACATCTTCGATTTCCTGAGGATAGACATGTACTCCTTTAAGATAGCTGGTGGGATACTGGTTTTCATCATCTCGCTGGAGATGTTGTTCGGGCGTAGGAGTCGGACCAAGTTCTCCGATAGACCAGAGGATGTTTTGGAGGAGAAAGAGGACATCGTCATAACCCCGCTGGCGATTCCCTTCCTGACAGGGCCTGGAGCAATAACCACCTCTATTGTGTTGTTTAACTCCGCCCACCCGTTTGATAAGATACTGGTTATATCCTGCATCCCATTGGTTTATCTGGTGTCCTATATCATCCTATCCAGAGCTGAGGTGGTTTTCAGGTTCATGGGGAAGACAGGCACGAAGGCTTTTGTGAGAATCATGGGTTTGATGCTGGCCTCGATAGCGGTACAGTTCGTGGTGGATGGCGTGAGGGAGGCTGGCTTCTTAGCCTAGGAGCGCGTCAAAGAGCTTCTTCACCTCATCTTTTCTTATTTCAGTAATCCTCTTATGGCTTTCCTCCATACAGCATTCCCTGGTTATCTCCTCAAGATACCCCGTCAGGGAATCAATGTCTTCTATAACCTGCCGGTAGTCCTGGCTGTTTAACTCTATGACCAGTCCCAGGTCATGAACCAGCCTCTCGAAATCGAACACAAGCTCCCTGAAGAAATCCTTTGGAATCGATACCGTATCTGAATCCGTTTTCATATTAGGTTTACTTATTGAATGAATTGAATTAAAGCAGTCTTTCTTGGATAATGCAGACCTGATAGGGCCTGAACCTGCAGCGAGATTTATTAACTGAATCAGGATAATTAAAGGGAATTCTGGATGAGCTATTCCTCTGAGTAGGGACTGATCTGGAGGACCATGATGAATGGAGAAATAGAGATTATAGAGAAGAAGGGCATTGAATTAATGCAACCTTCAGCAGTTCTTGGTTTCCCGGATGTGGGGTTGGTGGGGGCTATAGCAACATATCACCTTGTGGATAAGCTGGGTCTGGGAGAGGTAGCTTCCATTGAATCAGATGACTTCCCGCCTGTGGTTGTCGTCCACAACGGAAGGCCTGTCTCACCTCTGCGAGTCTACGGCAACAGGGATCTTCTTGTAGTGGTTTCCGAGATTCCAATCAAATCCTCACTATTGCATCCAATATCAAGAAAGCTTGTTGAATGGTTTAAATCCAAGAATGTTAAACTCGTTATCCCCCTGGGGGGGGTTCCACACCCCAACAGGATTGAGGTAGAGGCCCCCCAAGTCTACGGTATAAGCGTGAACAAGGAAACAGATAGATTAATGGACAAGAGAAACATCCAGAAAATGGAGGAGGGTATTAGTGTAGGCGCTCACTCCCTTGTAATCTACGAGTGCATGAAAAACAAAATCAATGCCCTGTACCTGATGGCAGAATCCCACGCCAGATACCCTGACCCTGAGTCAGCAGCAGCAGTCATACAGAAACTCAACAGGATACTTGGTTTGGACGTGGAAGTCAAGGAACTTATCGAGAAAGGGGAGGAGATAAAAATCCAAGCCAGGGATTTGATGAAGAGGACGGAAAACATCCTCCATGATATTGAGAAAGAGCAGGAAAACGAGATACCTATGATGTACAGGTAAAAATGACTGTGAGATGGGATTTAAACGGCTTCCTTGAGCCTCTGGTTCATCTAGAGGAGAGGAGGAATGAATTCATCGTAACAGCAGACCTGCCTTTCGTAAAAAAAGAGAATATTGAAGTAAACGCCACAGAAGATGTGCTGGAGATAAAAGCCGGGATGGGTCGCGAATACTGCTTCAGGAAATGGGGCACACTTCAGAAAGGTGTTTCTTTCACATCCTTCAAAAAAACAATAAGGCTTCCATCACCCATAGATGTTGAGAAAGCAAGCTCGTCATTCAGTAAAGGGTTTCTGGAAATACATCTCCCCAAGAAGAGGAGAGGTAGAGAAATACGTATCCATTAACTGGTGGGAGGAATGAACATTCTTGAGATAGAGAATCTCTCGGTTGAGGCAGGCAAAGAGAAAATCCTGCACGACATAACCCTGCACATACCTGAAGGTGGGACCATGATACTCTTCGGGCCAAACGGCTCAGGGAAGACGACGCTGATGTTGGCTATTGCCGGAATACCGGATTACAAGGTGACCAAGGGGAGGATACTCTTTAATGGCAGAGACATCACCTCCATGGGGGTAGACGAGAGAGCGAAAATAGGTCTCGGTATGGGATTCCAGCTACCCCCGGAGATCATCGGCGTCAAGCTGAGAGATATGATCAAAATCTGCAGGGGCAAGAATCCTGGTGAGGATTTAACAAGGAAGGAGTCAGAGCTTATAGAGCGATTTAGTCTAGGGGATTTCATAAACAGGGACATAAACTCCGGTTTCTCTGGCGGGGAGAGGAAGAGAGCTGAAATGCTTCAGCTTCTGGCAATGAAGCCCATGATGCTCCTGCTCGATGAGCCAGACTCTGGTGTTGACGTGGAGAGCCTGAAGCTTATTGGCAGGGAACTGCAGGATTATCTGGATAGTAGCGGAGT
>JAOZNG010000156.1 GCA_029933895.1 archaeon | reverse complement strand
ATGGCTATTTCCTTTTCACACAAAGAAATACTTTACGATTTATTCAACACAGCAGAGAGAGGGGAAATAGCCTATATAAGTTACACCCCCTCTCTAAAATAGAGTTCGCATGGTATTAAATAATCAATTCCTTGAAGTATTCTCTCACAGTCCCAGAATCTGTTCAAAAACAAACATGTAACATAAGTGAGGCAATAGCACACAACAGAGATATGATTTAAACCTGTAAACAAAGATAGTATACATGGAAGAACAGCTTAGAAACAGAATTGTTGTTAATCCAGGGGTTATGGCAGGTAAGCCTGTGATAAAGGGAACGAGAATTCCGGTAGACGCTATTATCCATAGAATTGCTGATGGAATGAGCATTGATGAGATAGTTGAGGACTACCCCAACCTGAAGAAAGAAGATGTAAAAGCTGCTCTGGAATATAGCGCTGATCTCGTAAGAGGGGAATACACGATATCTGCAACCGCCTAGAGGTTCCAAGATGCTCAGATTACTTGTAGATGAGAGTAGTGGTAGGAAGCTCTTTAATCTGCTAAAAACTTTCTATGATGTGGTATTTGCAGGGGATTTTTTGAGAGGATGCCCTGATGATGAGGTTCTCAGGTTTGCAGAAAAAGAGAACAGGATTTTGATTACTGACGATAAGGACTTTGGAGAACTCATCTTTAGATTAGGGGAACCCAGCAAGGGAGTTATACTCCTGAGAATGCAAACCACAGACTCTAAAAAGAGGTTCACAATATTGAAAAATATCTTAGATAAAATAGAAGGATTTGATGGTAAATTCATAGTTCTCACAGAAAAACAAGCGAGAATACGAGAGAAAAAGGTAAAATAAAAAAATCAGGTCCTCTGGACTTCATCCATACTCCTGTGGCGGTAGACTGCAACACACAATATATCACACAACAAAAAAGATTATTTAAACAAAGAATCCCAAATAAAGAAACCAACATCCCATATTCCGCAGACACTACCGGATGGTAGGAGGAGAAAAACATGGACGAGAAACAGATAACAGAAGCAGTAAAAGAAGCCAGAGAAAAAAGCAAGAAAAGAGGATTCAACCAAAGCCTCGAGATAGGAATCAACCTCAGGGATGTGGATCTGGAGGGAGCAGATAAAATAAACACTTCTATAAAACTACCCAACGGCAGAGGCAGAGACATTGAGATAGGAGTCTTCGCTGAGGGAGACCTGAACCTGAAAGCTAAAAAACACAGTAAACACGTTCTAAACAAGAGAGAAATAGAGGAATACGCTAAAGACAGGCGGAAGATGAAGAAATTCGCCAACGAATGCTACGGATTGATTGCGCAGCCAGAACTCATGTCAGTTATCGGGAAAAAATGGGGTATCATATTAGGACCAAGAAACAAGATGCCCCAGATAATACCACCAAACAAAGACATCAAAGAATACATACAGGATCTGAAGGACACAGTCCGAGTCAAAAGCAAGAAAAACCCCACCATACACGTGCCGGTTGGAACAGAGGATATGGAGGACCAAAAACTGGCTGCAAACATACAGGCAGTATTAACGGCAATAGAGAGAACCATATCCCCAGAAAAAATAGCCAACATATACTGTAAAACAACCATGGGGCCAGCGATAAAAATAAAATGGTAGCCACCTGGAAGCCAGAGAAAGTAAAGGAACTCGAGAAAGAAACCAGAAACAGCAGAGTAGTGGGGCTGGTTAAAGTAGAAGGCATGCCCAGCAGCCAGTTCCAGAAAATCAGGGAGAAACTAGTGGGTAAGGCGAAGATAACGGTCACAAAAAACAGGCTCATAGAGCGAGCCCTCCAGAAGGCAGGGAAAAAAGACCTGGCAGAGTATATCGATGGGCCAACGGGGATAATATTCACGGACCTAAACCCGTTCAAGCTCAACAAGATACTGGAGGAAAACAAGGGCACAGCACCAGCCAGGAGAGGGGACACGGCACCATACGATATCATAGCGCCGAAGGGAGAAACCACCCTGCCGGCTGGGCCGGTGATCGGTGAACTGCAGCAGGCAGGGGTGAAAGCCAGAATAGATGCAGGGAAAATCGTGATAATGGAGGACTCCCCCATAGTAAAAAAGGGTGAGGAGATAAGCGAACAAGCGGCTGCCGTCATGAACCGGCTGGATATTAAGCCGATGGAGATTGGACTGGAGTTGAGAGCAGCCTGTGAAGACGGAACCACATATACGAGAGAGGTGCTGCACATAGACGAGCAGGAAACACTGGGTAATCTGGGGACAGCCTACATGAAGGCATTCAACCTGTGCATGAATGCAGGCATAATCAACAAGACAGTGATAAAGCAGATGCTGTTGAAGGCTCATATGGAAGCACTCAACCTTGCAATAAACCAGGAGATAATCAACACGGAAACCATCAAGCAATTCATCTCCAGAGCAAACAATGAAATGCTTGCACTATCCTCCCGGATACCGGATGCAGTGGGAGAGGAGCTGAAACAAAAAACAGTAAGGGAAGAAAAGCCAGAGCCAGTGAAAGAAGAAACGCCGGTGGAAGAAGATAAAAAAGAGGATGATGCAGCCTCGGCGATGGCCAGCATGTTTGACTAAAAAAAAACTACTCCCTCCAGAAGCTATCCCAGTCCTTCTTAGCAGGCTTTTTTTTGCCGGAAGATTTCTTGCCTGAGGAGATAATCCTGTACTCGGAATCAAATACTGTGGTGTTGCCGGTAGCCTCTGACTTCGCTTTGTGGAGGGAGGATACCACATTACTCCGGAAAGGCTTCTTCTTTCTGCCTATGGAAACACCTTTCCCCCTGAATCGCCCGCTGACTCCCTTCACGCTCCTGAAGCCTAAGGCCCCAGATTTCTTCTTAATCTTCCGGGCTAACACACTTGATTTCTTTATACCTTTCCTGACACCGGATTCCGCCTTCTTCTTGTTAACCACCAGAATCAATAGGATGACGATGACGGTCAGAGACACGTAATAGCTTCCCAGGGAGGGGAGCTTGAAGTTGGGTAGAGAGATGAACCCCGTCAATCCTTCGTTCTCCTCCACGGTCTCGTTGCCTTCATGGGGAGCGACAGGCTCCTTAATTTCCAGCGAGAAACTTATGGAGCGGGTTATCTCCTGGCTTCTGGCGACGAAATTCACCAGATTAAACTTCTTGCACCCGGAGGCGCACATTTCAGTTGAGACCCTGAACCTCAAGACCACATTCCCGCTCTCGCCGACATCCAAGCCACTAAATGATGGAGGAGACAGGGAATACCAGTCGGATGGGATGCCATTGACTTCGAAATAGATAGTGTCGGTGAAATTAGTCTGACCCGAGTTGATGATAGAGAGATTAATGACTTTGGACTCGTTCAGGGAGATGCTCTCCACGTCAGAGGCTCCCGTGATACCTAACTCCTTGCTTCTGGATACCCTGATAACCCGGGAATCATTAACAGGGGAATACGGCTCCTTCCTGGCGTTAATGTTGAGGAGGATGTTGCCGGTCTGGTGGGGGGCGTCTATCCTGGCTGAAAAGA
>JAOZNG010000155.1 GCA_029933895.1 archaeon | reverse complement strand
AAGATGTCTAAACCAGGGAACGGTCTGGTTGCTGTTACAGTCATGATACTGATCCTTTATACGGGATGCACAGGTGATAACCAAATAAACCAGTCAACAAATAACATGAATTCATCCAACAGTTCATACACTGCCACAACAATCATGCCAGAATACAACGAGACCTCAACAACCTCGACCACAATGGAGGCATACTTCACCTCAGCGAAGGTATGTGAGGAAACAGAATACCAGCTCAAAAAAGACGTATGCCTGAAGCAGGTGGCCGTCCTGAACAAAAACCCGGACACCTGCAGGTCAATAAAGGATCCGGACATTAAAACAAACTGTATCGTGACCCTGGCCGGGATGGTGGGTAACAAAAAACTATGTGCCGACATCAAGGAAGACAGGTACATGGACGAGTGCTACTCAAGAGTGGCTGCTGAATCCGAGCGAATGGAGATATGCGAGTCCGTAGGTAAGATAATGGACAGAGATAAATGCTACTATCATCTTGCCCTAGAGATGAAGGAGGGATACCTATGTGATGTAATCCGGACCAGGAGGCTGGCAGACGAGTGTTACTTCGAGATAGCTAAATTAATCAAAAACGGCAACATATGCTCCAGGATAAAAACGGTGGATACGAGAAAGGAATGCAGGAATCAGCTTGAGAACTACACCATCTGAGTTTTTTTTGATATAAACTAGAAGATAATAAAAGAAAAAAAATGGTGAAACCAGAGAAAGCAGTCTGGGTGGAAATAAAGAATATCGTAGGAGCCCTGAAGGATATAGCGTCCACTATAGCGTCACATGAAGGGAACATATCCCACATAGAACAGATCGGCTCCGGTGAAACAGTCCATCTCTACTTGGAGATTGAGGGAGTCGGTGACTTGGACAAGCTGGTGGATGAAATAGACGGCCTTGAGGTAACGGTGGAAACAAACACTGTGCCAACATTCTATCAGGTGTACGGTAAAAGGGTTATCGTGGTCGGAGGTGGCGCCCAGGTATCAGAGGTGGCGACTGGAGCAATCTCGGAAGCAGACAGGCACAACATAAGGGGGGAAAAGATTTCCGTGGACACCATACCTCTTGTTGGGGAGGATGAAATAGCTGAGGCAGTTAGGGCTGTGGCCAGGCTGCAAAGAGCTAGGGTATTGATCCTGGCTGGCTCCCTGATGGGGGGGGAGATAAAGAATGCAGTCCGGGAGGTACAGGAGCGGGGAATCAGGGTGGTATCCCTTAACATGGCAGGTTCCGTGCCGGAGGTGGCGGATTTGGTCGTATCCGATCCTATACAGGCGGGCGTGATGGCTGTGATGTCCATCGCAGACACTGCAAGTTTTTCAATAGATAAACAAAAAGGGAGGAGATACTAAGAAAGAATGAATCCATCAACTCAGATTATAATTCTGGTGCTGGCCTTATTGGGGGCTGTGGTGGTATTCAGGTTACTGAAGACGATAGGTAAGGCGATGAAATACCTGCTGGTTAACTCGGCTCTTGGATTGGTGACTATATACGTGCTCTCCCTCCTGGGGTTGGTGAACATTCCAATCAATCTGTTTACCCTGCTGGTTGTTGCCGTAGGAGGCCTCTGGGGGGTACTCCTCCTGATAGTGATGAAATTTTTACATTTGCTATAAAATGGAGATACCCTTTGTTAAGATGCAGGGTGCAGGCAACGACTTCATCCTCATAGACGAATACAGCCATATTGTTGTGCCAGAGTCTGAGAAACCCTCCTTTGTGAGTAAAATCTCAGGCCGGCATTTTGGTGTAGGTTCTGACGGGGTGGTGTTCATTCAGGAGTCTGATAGAGCAGATGCCAGATTCGTCTTCTACAACCCTGATGGATTAAGAGCGGAATTATGTGGTAACGGTCTAAGGTGTTTCGCTAAATACGTCTATGAGTCCACTATTGCCAGGAAAAACCCCATCCAGGCAGAGACTGATGTGGGTTTCTTGGAGCTGGAACTGGAGCTTGCCGGTGGCAGGGTAAGGCAGGTGAAGGTGGACATGGGAGTTCCCAGATTGGAGAGAGAAAACATCCCAGTTACTGGGGAGCCAGAAGCCAGGTTCATAGATGAGAAGGTGGAGATTAATGGGGAAAGCTACAGGATTACTGCCGTGGGAATGGGCAACCCTCATGCGATATTGTTTTATGATGATGTGGAGGATGTAGACCTCCTGAGGGTGGGAAGGGAGATAAGAAACCATATCCTGCTTTTCCCTAAGGGAGTTAACGTCCATTTCGTAGAAAAGAAGGATGTTAACGAGTTCAGAATCAGGACCTATGAGAGGGGTGTGGAGGATGAGACGCTGGCATGTGGCACCGGCATATGCGCTTCTGCTATGGCAGCAGCAGTCAACAATAAAGCAGACAGGAATAAAGAAATGCTCTTCCATGCTAGGGGAGGGGATCTCATGGTTGAATTCAGGGGCGAAAACATTTATTTAACGGGTCCTGTGGAGGAGGTTTTCAGGGGACAACTCTCTGTGGATTGACTATGGAACAGAATTTCAGGATAATCCTGGGTTTTTTAACTATCATGCCATTAATCTGTCTCATATATGCCCTAGCATCTGATTTTTCACCTCCTTCATCCATAGTCTTCTACGCATACCCCACGGTCTTCATAGTATGGGTGTTTTCTCTCCTTGTTCTCTATCTCGTTGACTTATACAAGAATAAAGTGGAGAGAAAGATTATGTGGGTTGCTTTGTTCCTAGCGGGGAGCATCGTTACGATGCCTGTTTACTGGTACCTGTATATCTGGCCCAGGAAAGAGAAAAAACACAACCATAGGAGGGTTAAACACATCTTCGACTACTGGAGGATGGGCAGGGATTAGGTTTTTGTTATGACATATCTCTTGCCCTTGATTTTGTTGTACTCGGCCATCAGCTTCTTTTCTCCTGAAACATCCTTTTTCTCCACCCTGATGTGTTCATCAGTCAGCTTTATTATGTTGTAGCTCTGGTTGATGGTGGCCCTGACCTTTCTGGTGGATGGTGAGCCGGCGGTGACAACAGCTGTGTTGTTGACAATCCACGCATAGGGTGTGTGTCTGTGTCCGCTGAGGCATAAATCAACCCATCCCCCGGTCAGGATATCTAAGACATCCCCTGCGTCGTTTAGAACCGCCCTCTCCCTGCCGGTCATCGGTACGGGCACGAGGTGGTGGTGCATTACTACAATCTTGCAGCAGGAATTAGGTATCTCATCCAGCTTCCTGTGAAGCCATTTCTGTTTACCCCGTCCCAGGGTGCCCTCATCCAGGTCCGGAAGTGAGGTATCCAGACCAATAATGTATAGCTCATCAGAGAACTTCTCCACCCACTCTCTTCTCCCGAAAAATTTCTGGAAATAGATGTGCCCCATGTAGCGGACGTCATGGTTTCCTGGTATAACCAGAACCTTCTTGTCTATTTTATCCACGTATCTTTTTGCTTCAATGTACTCATCCCTGAAGCCCATCATGGTAATATCACCGCTTAGTATCACCAGATCGGGGTCCAGTGAATTAATCTCCTCTATGGCTGTGTCCAGCTTCTC
>JAOZNG010000154.1:2585-3586 GCA_029933895.1 archaeon | reverse complement strand
AAAATTAAAAATGAACAAAAAAATTATAACACTTTTAGGACTCTTAATGTTTCTAAGCATTTCTGTGAACGCCTGGTGGAACAATTCATACCAATACAGAAGAAGTATCAACAATCCATATAACCATTCTATATTAATAAATGGAAGCGGTGGTTTTAACCTAGGGAATCCAACCCATAAACAAATAGTATGGACTGCATCAAATCATTACCTCTATTATAACAACAACTCTGATTACGCTGTCGCTAATGAAACAAATAAACAACCATTTGAAGTAGAGCTTGGAAACGGAACATCCTACAACCCCAAAAATGTGTGGGAGGGCAGTTACAGAGGGGTATGGCACATGGATTCCACAGATCCAAAGGATTCTACTGGTGTTAATAACGGAACAGGCAGTGGCGTCACTTTAGTTGACGGAAAACTGGGGAAGGCATTGGAGTTTGACGGAAATAGTGATTATGTTAGTTGTGGGACCGATGAGAGTCTAGGATTCACTGGCGCGATAACAATTGAGGCATGGGTAAAAACCACTGATAACCAAGGGGATATAGTAACAAGATATGGTTCTCTGAATAATGATAAGGTTTACAGTCTAAGTATTACAGGCTCTGACTGGTATTTCTGGCTTGGTGCTGACCCTCCCATCAATGTTCATGCAGGAAATTATAGCGATGGAAACTGGCATCATGTTGTCGGAATCTATTCACCCGCTGAGTGGGTGAAAATATACATAGATGGTGTATTAAAAGATATGAATAATACCGATATTCCAGTATCACAGAGATCAAGCAATATCGGGGTTGATATTGGAAGGACATCCTATCATCCTCATTATCTAAACGGAACAGTGGATGAGGTTCGCATATACAATAAAACCTTATCTGAAGCTGAAATTCTTGCTCATTACCAGCAGGGCGTATCTCTTGGAGCAGAGGAGACATCCAATCAGGCTCCAACAACACCTTCACCTACCCTCACTCCATCAACAATCTACACCA
>JAOZNG010000154.1:0-2485 GCA_029933895.1 archaeon | reverse complement strand
AGATAATAGTTCACAGACCAGCACTGGTTCGGTAACTAAGGCTGTGAGTAATCTGCCGCCAAATCAACCCACCCTTAATTCACCCGCAGATAATAGCACTGGGGTTTCGACTTCACCTGTCCTTGCTGTGTCAGTGTCTGATGGAGACAACGACACGTTAGATGTTATTTTCTATGATGCATCAGATGATTCGGTGGTCTGCTCTAATACGTCGATTTCCAGCGGAGGTAGTGTGAGTTGCAGGTGGAGTGGTTTATCAATCGGCACCACCTATGAATGGTACGTGAACGCCACAGACGGAGGAGACACAACAAAAAGCCTGACATGGAGTTTCAGCACGAATCAGGCTCCAACAACACCTTCACCTACCCTCACTCCATCAACAATCTACACCAATACCTCCACAATAAACTGCTCTGCAGCCATAGCGGACCCAGACGGAGATAACATGAATGCAATATTCAGCCTCTACAATGGAAGCAACGTGATCAAGACCTGTGTATTCAGGGATAAAACAAATGGGACAACATTGAACTGTGGGATGATCAACAATAGTCTGTGGGTTAAGGGGAACACAATAAACTGTACGGTAGCAGTCACAGATAATAGTTCACAGACCAGCACTGGTTCGGTAACTAAGGCTGTGAGTAATCTGGCTCCGAAAATAACCACGGAACAAACAACAGTAAACAGAAACAACGGTCAAGTTTACTTATACAACTATAATGCTTCAGACCTTGATGAGGTTGACGGCGTAGACACATTAACGTGGAGCGATAACACAACATTATTTGACATAAACACATCCACGGGGGAGATCACGGACACTCCAACGGAAACGGAGGCAGGCACCTACTACATTTTAATAACACTCAGCGACGGAACCGAGCAAGACACTGACACGTTCACGTACAGCATAACTGATGCAACAAAGCCAAGGGTGACAATAAACACGCCAACAGCATCCACATACACATTAACCAACAACATAACACTAAACACCACAGTAACGGACCCGAACAGGGATAAATGCTGGTATTCAATGAACAATTTCACAAACATCACCCTCTATGACTGCAACAGGGTGGTAATCTCTGGTTTATCTGATGGCTCACACACGATACATGTCGGAGTAAACGACACCTACGGGAACATCAACAACACGGAATCAGTGACTTTCACAGTAGACCTTCTTGCGCCAAACATAACCCTCCTGAACCCTGTAGATAACGCATCATTCCAGGTCAACAATCTCGTGAACTTCAACTGCAGGATAGTGGATGCATCAGCATCTGCTGTACGATTCTATTGGGATTATTCTGGTAACTGGACGCTGAATGGGACAGTAAATGTATCCGCGGGATCGGAAACGGCGACATTCACAAGAACCCTGGCAGATGAAGGAGACTACACATGGAACTGTTGGGCCAACGACACCTACGGGCGTGAAAGCTGGGGCACATCAAATTATTCATTCACTGTGACCCCAACCCCCTCCTCAACCACAACAACCACAACCACAACCCTTCAGGCACATAGGAGCGGCGGCGGTGGAGGCAGCGGCGCTCCCAGTTCCTCCGGTGCTTACCAGAGGGGAGAGAGCTGCTTTGACGGACTAAAAAACCAGGATGAAGAAGGAGTGGATTGCGGTGGGTCCTGTAAACCATGCCCCAGCTGCAGTGACGGGATACAGAACCAGGGTGAGGAGGGGATAGACTGTGGGGGGCCATGCAATCCATGCCAGACAAGCACCACAACCACAACCACCCCCCCCACAACCACATCCACTACCACAACAACATCAACAACAGGGGAGAAGGTGACCACTACCACAAGAGCGACAACCATAACCAGGCCGAAGGAAACAACCACCACAACACACTCGACAGGAACAGTGCCTTTGGGGGTGACAACCCTGGCAGTGTCCGTGATACTATTCTTTGGTTTGTTTCTGGTGCTGTTGAAGAAATACAGGTAAAACCATTCTCTTGCAGGCGGAGGGAGTCTCATTCCCCTACTTGCAGGTCATGTCATGTAACAACCACGGGATGTTTTTCCTTTTTTATTCTCTAATCCGATTAAATAAACCGTGGTGTTTTTCCCATGTCTGATCTTGGAGATGTTGATCCTGACATTGCTAAGGCGATAAGTGAAGAGATACTTAGAGAGAGGAGTAACCTGCAGTTGATTGCCTCTGAAAACCATGCCTCCAGAGCTGTTCTCGAAGCCCAGGGTTCTGTGATGACCAACAAGTACGCAGAAGGATACCCCCATAGGAGATACTACGGGGGCTGTCAGTATGTGGATATAGCTGAAGACCTGGCCATTGAGAGAGCAAAGAAATTATTCAACTGCGAGCACGTGAACGTTCAGCCCCATTCCGGTTCACAGGCTAATATGGGGGTCTATTTCTCTATCCTGGAGTTGGGGGACACGATACTGAGCATGGAGTTAAGTCACGGGGGGCATCTCAGCCATGGCTCCC
>JAOZNG010000018.1 GCA_029933895.1 archaeon | reverse complement strand
CGGCCTCGATGAATGGTTTCTTGTCGGTTATCTGTGAACCTATGTGCATGTGAACGCCCTTGATTTCTATGTTATCCAGCTCCTTGGCGAACCGGTAGGCCTTAAAGGCAAGGTCGTCTTCTATGTGTATCCCGAACTTTGACTCCCGTATCCCTGTTGAAATCTTTGGATGGGTTTTGGGGTCTATGGAGGGATTCACCCTGAAGGAGATTCCAGTGATCTTGTTTCTGGACTTGACTATTTCATGCACCCTGTTTAATTCATCCATTGAGTCGATGTTCAATAAAACATTTGAGTCTATGGCCAGAGATATCTCTTCTCTTGTTTTGGCGTTGTTTGTGTAGATGATTTCCTCTCCCTTGAAGCCCGCCTCCAAGGCAGCCTCCAGCTCTCCCCCAGAGACTACATCAGCCTTGGCGCCCTCCTGTCTTAGCACGTTCAGTATAGCCAGGCTCGTGTTCGCCTTAAGGGCATAGAATATCTTGGTCCTAGGGTAGCGGCTTCTGAATGCTAGGAGGAAATCCCTGAAGTTTCTCCGTATCCTGTCTTCGTCGTACACATAGACCGGTGTTCCATATTTACCGGCGACTTTGAGCAAAATCGAGTGATTCATTTTTTGGGATTGAATAGGTAATATTATCTTAGATTAGGAATTTAAATTGGAGCCGTTGACGCCGGATTTCAGGTTTGATGCTGAATTATTGGAGGAGAGAATCAACTCCCTCAGGAGGGTGTTTGATGAACTAGAGTTTGACAGGGGCTTATTCAGGGATAAACTCAGGGAAAGAGGTTTTGAGATAAGGAAGATAGCCCTTGTTAAACCCAGCCATAGTGTTGAGTTGCTGGCTGTTGACTCCTCCATAGCTAAAGCCGAGCTCCGTTTTTTTGCCTTATGGGCTCTTCACTGTGTTGTTTTAAGAGCCTGCTTTGATGGTGGAACACACAGGGACCCTCTTGTGGGAGGGGAAATCTGGTACAGGAACCTCATGTATGACTCATTCATCGATGCGGGACAGATAAAGCCGTACCGGCTGGTGGATGAGATAACAAACAACATCCGTATCCTTAAGGAATATCAATCCCTCAGGGAGACATTCATGGATTTAAGCGCTGGTGGCTGTGATGTGGATTACCTGCTGGTTGACGGAAGTCTTTACACAAACCATGGTAAGTTGTCAAGATACGGTGGAGGAAAGGCCCTGGAGGAATACCGTAGACTGGTGGAGATGGGGCGGGTTGTGGGTATGGCTGAGGACTCGCACGCCGGTGACCTGGCAGATAAGGCAGGCTTAGACTGCACCAACCTCATGCTCCTAGACCTCATACTTGATGAGAGGGAATATGTGGTGCATGAGAAAGGGGATATAAACGTTTGTTACCTGAAGCTGCCCTCCAAGAAGCTTTCATATACCCTGGAGGAGAGAAGCCCTTCCCTCACCGTCCGGTGGGAATTCCCTTACACTGGATTCAGGAAGGACTTGGAGACTTTAGCGTATATGTGGTCCCGGGAGGGTGACCTGCTGCATCCCCAGGTTTACCCTCTGAGGGTTGCTGACTACCTGACGAGGAGGGTTAAAATGCACGGCCTGCTGGAGAAGCTGGTTGAAGAAAACAATCTGGAGTTAAGGTACCGGGATCTGCGGGAGAGCGGTCTATAGCTACACCTTCACAATCTCCAGCCCAGTATCCACCAGCAGATCCATCACCCGCTTTTTTTCCCTACCCATCCCCTTCCACTCGATCAATGCGACATCAGGTGCGGGCAGGGTCTTGGATACCATCTCCCCCAGCATTACTTCATCCAGGAAGGGTAGATTGTGTCTAGGGCAGATGTGTCCGATAGCGTAGTCTTTTATCTCAGTGAACTTCCGGCAATAGTGCCCTCCCCCCAACCCTATAGCTACCTTATTTCCCTTTACGGGTTCATAGGAAAACAATTCATTGATTACTTCTGCGACCAGAGAGCATGCTACCAGGTCACGCCATTCTTTTTCTGTGCTCCCCACCTCCACGAAAAAAACAGGCTGCTCAAGCCCTGTGGGGCCGTGGTGGGTGCACTCGAAGCTGACTTCATAGTTGACGCCCTCTCTTCTTTGTTTCTCCTCCAGAAGCTGTAGCGCCTTCTGCAGATAAAAAGCTGGCGCGTAGGAAAGCTCTCTGGGATTGCCTCCATAGTCTGCGTTGGAGTAGTTCCCGGGTGAATGACAGGTGAGGCATGGTTTACCTGACTTGGAGGAGTGCTTTGATGCAACAATACACAGGGTTTCATGGCTCCTGTCCAGGGACTCTAGATGTAACACGTCATCTACAGCCAACAGATTACTTACGTCATAATCATCCTCCAGTATTGACTTGATGTTCACTGCGGCCTTATCTCTCCTGGAGTATAGTATTAGTTTATCCCACATTCTCTCAGCACGTTCTTGACTAATTCATCCAGCTCCAGCTCCAGCTCTATCCCCCTTATTTCATCAATTTTCGCCTTCGTTGACGGCTTTCTGGGAGTGAACCTGCACCTCCGAGGCTTGATAAGCATGTAGGTTCCTATCTCCCTGGCTTTGGAGATAATCTCTTCTTTATCTAACCCTATAAGGGGCCGGTATACTGGCATAGAGACTGCTTCATCTAGGAGCATGAGGTTATGCAGTGTCTGGCTGGCTACCTGCCCTACGTTTTCGCCGGTGACTAATCCTTTAGCATTCTCCCGTGAAGCGATTTCTTCAGCTATTTTGTACATCAACCTCTTACATACTATGCACGTGTTTCTCCCTGATTTGTCTTTGATTCTCTTAAGCGTTTCCGCATAGGGTATCAGGTAGAGCCGTATCCCGTGCACTGTGTACTCCTCCAGCTTATTTAACACCTCCCTGATCCCTGTGTCGCCGCCGTAGTGCACCGCTATTACCTCACAGCCCCTTTTCATCAGCATCCACGCAGCAACAGGTGAATCAATCCCTTCAGATATCAATGCCACAAGCTTGCCCTGCGTCTTGTAGGGTAAGCCGCCAACCCCCCCTATTTTTTCATGGAATATGTATGCCCTGTCTCCCCTGACCTCTACATAGAGGGTCTTATCGGGGTTGTCTAGGTTAACGTGGCAGCCTATTTTTTTTTGGATTATCTCTCCCAGCCTCTCCTCTATCTCCCTGCTCTTCAGTCCGTAGTCGCTTCTCTTGGCTCTGACAGCGAAACCATCCCTGTCTCCTATAACCTCCTCTGCTGTTTCCAGGGCTCTGGCTGATAGGTTTTCTATACCGGAGTATGTCTCCAGGGCGGGGCTGACAGACTTCACTCCATAGATTCTGGCAACTTCAGCAGCGAGGGAGCTTGCTTTTTTTGTCTTGAGATAGATTCTATGCCTCTCTCTCCGTGTTCCCACCCCGAAACCCTTAAGCTTTAATTGAATGTTCTCTATAAGCTGGTTCTCGAATTCCTTCTTCACGTATTTGCTCTTGAGGAAGATCTCCGAGTACCTGACTATTATGGTGTCGTACATTTTTATTTCCGTCGGTGTTTAATATTATTTATGGCGGTAGAGAAAAAATGGTAACGGTATTGGATATTAGGGACCTGGTTTCTGGGATGAAACAGGCTGGAAGTGATTTATCTAAGTTGATGAATCCATTCCGCTGGGATGATTTCTTCCGGGATATGCGGCTGCAGGAGCCTAAGGTTACGCCGATGGCTTTATGGGCTCTGCTGTCTCTTCTAGTGGTGATGGTTTTACCAAGGATCGGGGTTGGAGACGATGTTGTGCTGAACCTGGTGATTCTGGTTATCCTGCTCTTCGCTCTCTGGATTGGTAACTACGTGATGGATTTCCTTTTGATAGCGGGTTACTTCACCTACATAGGTTATTTTGTTTCCGGGGTTTATGGCATAATGGATAATTTAACCGCTGTTAAGGTGGGATTCCAGTATTTCTTCACAGGTATTTTTCTGGTTTTTGTGATGTCTTATCTATTGATGGTCTTCAGCAGATGGGAGCTTGGCTTCGGGGAGAGTTTTCCCTTGATGACTTATTCCGCCATACCTGGTTTGCTGGGGGGGGTTTTCACAGCCTACGGGGAGACTATTGTTTTAAGTTTCCTGTTTATTGCCTACAGCACCATCCTCTTGTATGTGGGGATAAAGGCAAGGGTGGGATTCGAGAGATCTTTCACTGTTATGGTGATGGTGGTTTTCATTGGTGGTGCGGTATCCATGATATTGTTTATTATTTTATCCTTCCTGCTGGGGACACCGGAGTGGGCTTTTTAGGGAGATAGGTTTTATTTCAGCTCAACTCTTTTCTAGGGGGCGGTTCTAACGTAAAGACATCTTCTTCGTCCTCGCTCGAAACGCATTCATGTATTGGTGCATCAAAAACCTGCCGGCTTTTAGGTATATCTTCTTTTCCGCCGACGTTTTTCTTTTACAAAAGAAAAAGGTTGCGGGGGACGAGGTTTCACACATAAGGGCAAGACACCTGCGGTTTCTCGCCCTTATCAACCCCACTCTTCCCTCACATTATCCTTTACTTAAAGTAACTGTTTTCTTTTTCGTCAACGTTTTTCTTTTACAAAAGAAAAAGGTTGCGGGGGACGAGGTTTCACACATAAGGGCAAGACACCTGCGGTTTCTCGCCCTTATCAACCCCACTCTTCCCTTCAGCTTTACAAAAAGAAAAAAAAAAGGTTGCGGGGGACGAGGTTCGAACTCGCGTAGACCTACGTCACTAGGTCCTAAGCCTAGCCCCTTTGACCGCTCGGGCACCCCCGCATAAAGGAGTTTCTGGATGAGGTTATATGGGATTCAAGATAAAATAATAGTTCAGGGATGCTGGAGGTGGGATTCAGTATATTAAATGCTATACTGCAACTCCTTTATTTTTTTTTGTTCACTTACCTGCATGAACTAAGTAATTAACGGGAGAAGACTTGTCTATATGAATTAGCCCAAAAATAGCGAATGCTTGAACATGTATGCTGTGTTTTATAGTCTCGTAAGGAGATTACTAATTAACCGGAAACATGGAAGGAGAAATCAGAGATAACGGTAGTAAACATATTCCATAGTTATTCACATTCATGGATAGGACTCCAATTCGCTGATGTTTTGGCGTGGGCGTGCTTCCAGAAATTCGAATACAGTAATTCCAGGTATATAGATATCATAGAATTAGAGCAGGAGGTTTATCATGTCTGGTAGAACAAGTTTGCAGAACCTGAAAGCACTGGGAACGTGCACCTCAAGGTACACTGGCTTCCAGGTTTTACCTGCTAGTAATATATTGGCGACCATCTATAAAAATCTTTCATCTAAAACACAATAAAAAGAAAAATGTTGATATGAATATTCACATACCTATATACATATATATTTATAGTTCAGGTCCCCGGTGCGACCTTCCTTCAGGGAAAGGAACGCCGGGTTTCCTCTCATCTATTTCTGATAACTGAACTGATCTATGGAGTATTTTTTACATAATATCGTCTTCCTCGGGTTTGGATTTGGGTTGTGTATCCCGGTCATATCCTTTATGGACTTCTTGTTTCCCCAAGGAATACAGCCCAGTACACCGCCAAGAACAGGGGAGAATCTACGATTTATGCCGATTACTTTTTCAGTTGTTTAAATAATCTTTCGAAGTCTCTGTAATCCTTGCTTCTTTCAAAGACCCCTAGAATCAGTATCTGGTTTACCTCAGGCATATGTACTGCAAACATTAAACGCTGATATTTTCCTTCTACAGAAAGCTTGACTTTCCTAACCCTTGTATAGCCTTTATGGACAGGGTATCTGAAGGGATTTTTCTTCACCAGAAGTAGTTTTTCACGGATCATATCCCTTGTTTTTTTGTCGTAGGAAAGCCACTGTTTCTCGAAGAACTTCGTGAATCTTAGTTCAGAGCGTGAGGCCATGTTCCCTCATTTCTTCTTCAGAAAGCAGGTTGCCCATAGCATCTTCTTTTCTTATCCACTTCAAAAGTTGTTTGTCTTTTCCAGTCATTTCACCTAAACCGATTTTGTAACTTAAAACTTCCCTACGCAAACCTTCTCTCACTATTTCGCTGAAATTGCTGAAGTAACCTTGCTCCACTAATGCTTTGGCTTCTTTCATGAGTTTCTCTGGGAGAAGCACATTAACTCTAATAGAATCCATTATAAACACCCACATATTTTTGTATGTATAATATATGTATGATATATGTATAATATATGTGTATTTTATGTATTTAAATCCTGCTTTGTTTTTATGGTTCAGGACCTAGATCTATGGCTTTCATCCGTTTTACCTAACTGGATTTCAACTTCAAAATCTTGTGTTGGAATCTGGATACTGTAACAATAAATCTAAACGCCCTGCGTGAGGTTGTATTCTCTCTTTATCTTTTAATATTAAATCGTCAAGGCCCAAAATAGAGGGATCATCAGTTATCTTCTCTTGTAACCATTTTTCATTATATGGATTGGATGATTTTTTAAGGAAATTTTTACAATACGGCTAACGCTGCCCTTAATCCGATGGCTTTGGAGCGCAGCGGAGAAGCCAGTAGGCGTTCAAGGACTTGTTCGGGCGCTGCTTTCGTTAATGTCTTGCTGGTCTATTTTTTCGCAGAAATTTGATAAAACCTTCTTGAAAGCATCAACATCAATTTGATTGAATGGGGATGAGAAGCCATTCAGTATCAACTTTACTTCTTTACCAAATTCATCCACTGCCGCTGTACCTAACCCTAGCGATTCGAACTGCTGGATAGGAGCACGTAAACGGACGTGCACTGAGGAATCAGTTGTGATGAAGAATAGAGATATATTTCGGTCGGACTCCGATAGTATTCTTCTGAATCTTAACCCGTTAACACCTGGCGCCATTTCAATCAGGGGATCATCCTTCAGATCTTCAACGAATTCTTTGATCCGATGGCAATCATCGGGTGCCTTTTCTTTTAGCATTTCCCAAAATTTTGTCTCAGTAAGGGTGGGACGGCTTATTCTTTTGCCGATCTTTTTTGACTTCTCTTGGGAAATCACAACTTCTGGCTTTCCTTGATCCCCGCCATCAGGGTCTCAGCTGAAACATCCGGGACAACGGTTGTGTAAACTACTCCGCCCTAAAGGGCGGCGGGGCGTTTTTACATCACAAGCATCAGGGTGACGTTCTGCCTAAGCACATGAAAAATCATTCAGTGTTGTCTGCGATCGATCCCAATCCCTCTGAGACCTCAGGTAGATGCCGTAATCTTCATGCTCCCAGTGCTTCCCCTGTTGTCTTTCTATATAGTATGCTATTGAGTCGCTGGTAACCCTGCCGATGGATTCAGCGAAGTAGCCATCACTCCAGAAAGAGTCACCATAGAGCTTGCCCCTGATTCCATCCCAGTAATTCTTCCAAAGGAACCTGGAGCTCGCACCCTTGAAGTATTGGGCAAGTTTCGCAGCACTATAGTTCTTGCAGCCGCTGACAAACAGGTGCGCATGATCCGGTCCGAAAGCAACCGCTTCAACAGTGACCCCCCAGCGACCTGCTATCTCATAGAAAACTCTTTTGCATTCAGCGATGATCACCTCCTGAAGACAGGCGGCAGGGTGGGTAAGTCGGGGACCCTGTACCTCATGGCGTTATATTTCTTCTACCTGGGTGTCAGGTTCACGTACTTCGCAGTAGACTAGCTTTGTTTCTTCCTGCTCTTAACTGGTTTCCTCTTCCTGCGTAGGTATTTTTTTTTGCCGTCGAGGTCATAGAAGAAATCAGCGGCCTCAATCAGCTGAGAGGATGCGCTCTTGCGGAAAGCTACCACCTCCACCCGGCAGCCCTGGCTGTTGAGGTATCTCACAAGGTCCGTGAAGTCCCCGTCACCGGAAACTATAACCACGGCGTCCAGTTTAGGAGCTAATCTGACAGCGTCCATCGCCAGACCAACATCCCAGTCCCCCTTCTTATGGCCGCCTGAGAAAACCTGTAGGTCCTTGCTTCTCACATCAAAGCCCATGTTCTCAAGGGCCTCAAAGAAACTCTCTTCTTCCCCGATATCGGCTTTTATGACATACGCGAAAGCCCGTATCAGGCTTCTTCCGGCAACAGCGTCATCAAGTATCTTCCTGAAGTCGACCTTGCTGTCGTACAGGTTTATTGCGCTATAGTACATGTTCTGTATGTCCACGAACACCCCCACGCGCTGGTTTATATGGAATCCCTTCATGTGAACACCTCATATGATAGTATTAAGGGAGCTATGGAAATAAAAAGAGCTGGCTTGGATGGGCTGGGGCTTTCGGGGTTTATTGGTTTTTGATTCAGGTCCTTGTTGAGGTAATGACCTCGTGGCTCATCAGCTGTTTTATCCGATCCTTTAGCCCTTTTGGGCATTTATATGCTCTGAAACGGAAGTAGATATTATGCCCAGGAAAGGCAGGCCCAAGTGCCTTAGGATAGTTAAGGATAAACCAAAGATAGACTACTTCAAGCCCAGGGGGATGCCGTTGAAAAACCTTGACTCAGTCACCCTGAAGCTGGAGGAGATGGAGGCCATGCGGCTGGTGGATTTAGAGGGGCTTGATCACAAGAAAGCCGCTGGAGAGATGAATGTCTCCAGAAGGACTCTAGCGCGAGACCTGAAAAAAGGCCGTAGAGAGGTTGTAGAGGCTCTGGTGGAGGGTAAGGCTATTGAGATCAGGGGCGGCTTCTTCGCCACGGAAGACAGGATATTCCTCTGCAGGGAATGTGGACATGAATGGGTTTCTCAGCCAGGGAAAGGCAGGCCGGATGAATGCCCTAGGTGTGGGGGGAAGGAGATTGAAAGGAGGGTTCGGGATGAGTGAGGAAGAGGACTTAAACAAGCTTATAGTTTCCAGGATGGGAGACATCAACAAAAAGATTATGGTCATGAGCGGTAAGGGCGGGGTTGGTAAAACCACCTTTGCCGTAAACCTTGCTTTTGCGCTGCAGATGAATGGTTTAAGGACGGGCATACTGGACGCTGATTTACACGGCCCCAACGTCCCCAAGATGCTTGGTCTGGATGACGCCATGGTGGAGGCGAAAGACGATAGCATAGTCCCTGTGAAGATACCTGTGGGGTTGGACAGGCAGCTGGAGGTTATGTCAATTGCGTTCCTCATAAGGAGAGACGACCCCGTCATCTGGAGAGGTCCTTTGAAGATTAACGCTCTGCAGCAGTTTCTGGGCAAGGTTGAGTGGGGTGAGCTGGATTACCTGGTGATTGACTTGCCTCCGGGAACAGGTGATGAGCCATTGTCTATTGCACAACTGATTCCGGACATCCACGGATCAGTTGTTGTTACCACGCCACAGGATGTGGCCCTCTCTGACTCCAGAAGGTCTGTTAATTTTTCGAAAAAGTTGGGTATCAGGGTCCTTGGCATCGTGGAGAACATGTCCGGTTTCGTATGCCCCACGTGCGGGGAAGAAACCTATCTATTCAAGACAGGGGGTGGGGAGAAGGCGGCGAAGGAGCTTGGTGTGCCGTTCCTTGGGAGGATACCCATTGACCCTGGGATAGTGCAAGATAGCGATGAAGGCAAACCCTTCATCCTCTCGCACAAGGAGTCGGATGCATCAAGGTCTATTAGGGACATCATAGATAAAATCAACAACTCCACCCTAAAGGGTGGAGTATAGACTTACAAAGCCGGATAGTATGGGGCATTCATCTGCGACTTCAAGGACGCAGTACAAGCGAGTTCTGCTCGCTGTAGACAAACCCTCTCCGGGTTTGTCGTATTCTGCCGACTTTGTAATAAAGGAATGAAGGGTGTTTGATTATGGGTTACATGAAAGATAAATTAGAGGAAGCGGAGAACACAATGGCAGATCTGGGTAAAGATTATCCCAGGCTGCAGGGTCCCTTTGGCGTGTTGAAGAGGCACAGCTGTGAGAAGGATGGTGCGCTTGATGTGAAAACCAAGAAACTGATTGCTGTGGCGTTGGCTCTTTACGCTGGGTGTGAGTACTGTATCGCCATCCACACAAAGGGTGCGCTGGATGCTGGAGCAACAAGGGATGAGCTGGTTGAAGCAGGATATGTTGCTGTTTTGATGGGCGGGGGGCCTGCCCTGACCTATATGGCAAAGCTCATGGCTGCTATTGAGGAATTCAGTGAATAGATGGGTTTGGTTTTTATACCTGAACTCCCAATGAATAATAAGCCCCTATGGGCAAAAAAGGTGATATATATGCCAGGAGGAGACGGAACAGGACCATATGGTATGGGAGGTAGATGCACGCCACTCTGGACGAGGGGGCAGATAACAAGACCCATGGGCAGACCCCTGGGCCTCGGTAGAGGAGCCAGCAGAGCAGGAGGCAGAGGCTACAGATGGATATACAGGGAAACCGGGCTTCCTTACTGGGCCAGAGCCGGAATCCAAAACACCCCAGCCACAAAGAACAAGGAACATGAGATACAGTTACTGGAACAGGAACTTAACCAGATAAAAAACAGGATTGATGAACTCAGAAAGGAATGAAGATATGCATAGCAACAACCACAGGAGGTCTAGAAGACCAGGTAGCGCCCGTATTCGGGAGATGCCAGAAATTCACCATAGTAGAGGCAGAAAACAATGAAATAATAAACACAGAGGTAATAGAGAACCCGTCCTGCTCTGCCGCAGGCGGGGCAGGGATACAAACAGCACAGATGATAGCCAACACAGGATGTAATGCTGTTATAGCAGGGAACTATGGACCAAACGCCTTCCCAATACTCAGCCAGTCAGGTGTGAAGGCAATCACCGCCCAGGGAGTTACTGTAAAGGACGCCGTCTTCAGGTACCTAAACGGCGAACTCAATCCCGTAACTCAAGCCACCGCCCCAAGATATGGAGGTATGGGCCGGCGTGGATACAGGGGCATGGCGCCAATGCAACCACAGACCCAGGTAACCAGTAAGCCTGTTCAAATCCAGAGCAAGGAAGAGGTAATCCAGAGCCTGGAACAGAGAGCAGACGACCTGGATGCAGAGCTTAAGGAGATAAAGGGAAAAATCAAGGAATTAACGGGGGGAGATAAATAATGCCAGGAGGGAATGGTAGAGGGCCTGCTACGGGCTCAGGTAGGGGCAGACGGATGGGAATGCCAAAGAACTGCGTATGCCCTTCATGCGGCTACACGGAAGAGAAGATCAGGGGGATGCCGTGTGCACAGAAAACATGCCCTAAATGCGGGATGAAGCTTACAGGTGAGTTCTAGGATGAGGATTGCGGTACCAAGCAACGGAGACAGGGGAATGGATGAAGAGGTGGGGGGACACTTTGGCAGAGTGCCGACCTACACCATAGTCGAGGACCAGACCAATGAGGTTGAGGTTATCCCGAACAAAAGCCATCACATGGGGGGTAGAGGATATCCTCCTGAGTTGTTGCACGAGGAGGGAGTTGACATTATGGTATGCTCTTCCCTGGGCAGGAGAGCTATTGATTTATTCCAGGAGAAGGGAATCAGGGTATACGTTGGCGCCTCCGGATTAGTGAGGGATGCGATAGAGCAGTGGAAGACAGGGAAACTGATGGAGGCCACTGACGAAAACGCCTGCAGAAGACATGCCTTCAGGGACAGCGGCCACATCCATGAATAAAATGATCACGGCCGTGGCAAGCGGGAAAGGAGGCACAGGAAAGACTACCGTGGCCGTTAACCTGGCGCTTTCTTTAGGTGAAGCACAGTTACTTGACTGTGACGTGGAAGAGCCCAACGCCCATTTATTCCTGAAACCAGAGTTCCACGATAAAAGACCGGTGAAGGTATGGATTCCGCTAATAAACGAAGACCTCTGTGACCGGTGCGGTGGATGCAGTGAATTCTGCCAGTATAATGCGTTGGCTGTTACCAGGGAGCTGAGTATGTTCTTCCCTGAACTCTGCCACTCATGCAGGGGCTGCATGCTCGTATGCCCAAGAGACGCGATCACGGAGGGGGAAAGAACCACCGGTGTCGTGGAATACGGTGCGAGAGATAACATCCGGTTCATACAGGGGATACTTAACGTGGGAGAGGCTATGGCTTCTCCGGTGATAGCCGAAGTCAAGAAAGACATGGACAGGGAGGGAGATGTATTAATCGACGCCCCTCCCGGAACATCCTGTGCTGTTATAGAAGCCGTTAAGGACAGTGATTATTGCATACTGGTTACGGAGCCAACACCATTCGGCTTAAACGACCTCAAGCTGACCGTAGACATGCTGAAGGAGATGAGGATACCACATGGGGTGGTGGTTAACAGGGCAGGGATAGGTGACAGGAAGGTCTATGAATACTGCGAGAAAGAAAACACCAGGATACTGATGGACATACCCCATGATGAGGAGATAGCACGGCTTTACTCCAACGGCGTGCCATTTGTGGAAGAGATGCCTGAGTACAAAAAGATGTTCAGGGAGATGTTTGAGAGCATCAGGGAGGAGGTGGATGGATGAAGCAGGTCACTGTTTTAAGCGGGAAAGGAGGCACAGGTAAAACCTCGGTTATGGGAGGGCTTGCTTCCATAGCAGAAAACAAGGTGTTGGCGGACTGTGATGTTGACGCCCCAGACCTGCACCTGATTCTTAAACCCGAGAGAAAGGAGGAGACAGAGTTTAGGTCCCTGAGGACTGCTAGAATTGATGAAGCAAGATGCACCAGATGCGGTAAATGCGTTGAATACTGTCCCTTTGATGCTATAGAGGACTACACTGTTAACCCCCTATCCTGTGAGGGATGCGCTGTCTGCGAGGTGGTTTGCCCGGTTAATGCTGTGTCTATGGAGGATAAAATCGCCGGGAAGGTCTATGTCTCTGAGACAAGAGCAGGGCCCTTATGCCATGCGAGACTCTATGCTGGGGAGGAGGCCTCCGGCAAACTTATAACCCTGGTCAGGGAGAAGGCTAGGGAGGTGGCTGTAGAAAGGGGGCTGGATCTGGTATTAATTGACGGCTCCCCCGGCATCGGATGCCCGGTTATTGCATCCATCGGGGGAGTTGATATTGCTCTGGTGGTGACTGAACCAACAATCTCGGGACTCCATGACCTGGAGAGGATTCTACAGGTAGCAGAGCACTTCAGGATCAAATCCATGGTCTGCATAAACAAATGCGATATAAACTGGGAGAAAACCGATGAAATAACAGACTACTGCAGGAGAAACAACATATTAATCGCCGGGGTGATTCCCTACAGCGAGGATTTCACCAAAGCTATGGTGGAGGAGAAAACCATAATAGAATACGGGGGCGGGGTCTCCAAGGCGATAGAGGAGGTTTGGGATGAAGTTAACAATAGCCTACGACAATGAAGTCTTTGATGAATCCCTTGGCTTGGAGACGGGGTGGGGTTTCTCCTGCATTATAGAGTCAAGTGATGTGAATGTTTTATTCGACACAGGCTGGAAGGGTGATATCCTTGGGAGAAACCTGGAGAGGCTTGGTTTTTCTGTGAAAGATATTGATTTGGTGGTGGTGTCGCACCAGCACTGGGATCACGTTGGGGGGCTGCCTTATGTGATGAACCAATGCAGCGATCTTGT
>JAOZNG010000153.1:980-3611 GCA_029933895.1 archaeon | reverse complement strand
AGTCCACACTCGTTCCATAACTGTGTTTATTAGCAAAGAAGGCCCCAGCTTCTTTATAGCACCTGGAACAAGCCCGTGTATAATGAGATAACCCCATTTTTGACCTATTAGCATAGAATCCTCTTTGTATCCTCCATCCTCAAATTCCTTGAAATAATTTGCTAGAATATCCTCAAAAAAAAGAGTATCCCTTCTGCCTTTTATCTTAAATCGGTTAAATATCCTCCCAACACCAGCCTCAAGTACGTTCTTTTTTAGAGATGAGGATAATCGCATCTAATCACCACCCTTAATTGAATATTTCTGGAAGAATTTTAGACGAATTTCACGGTTGCTGTATATCTTAGCTCTCTCTATTTTGTCGCACACCTCCCCAATCAAAGCCGAACAATATTTTTTATATAGATCATAAGGCTCTTCAAAGCATTTATTTAAGGCCCTAGCACAGTAATCCCCGCTCCTGAGAGCAAAACTTATACCTTCACCGGTGCTGGAGCTTATCAAACCAGCTGCCTCCCCCACAAGCAGAATATTGTTGCTTGTTAAGAGAATATCATCCAGCGACATAGGCCTTAAGAGCATACCAGCCTCTGATTCAACAGGATTCCCTAAACCCAACTCCTCCTGTAATTTACTGCGGTAAACCCGGATCTTCCTTTTAACATCTACACCCTCCCTGAAAGCGGTCCCAGCAAGAACAAAACCGTCCTTGGGTATAACCCAGATGTAATAGTCGGTTACTTCATCACATAAAAAAGCGTCAAGGAAATTGGAGTCGTCTTCAGCTATGAAATAATCTTGGACAGCCACATAGAGGGGAGGCCTCCTGCCCATTTTTTTTTGGACTATGGAATACACACCAGAGGCATCAACCAGATACCTCGTTCTCACTCTACTAACATTATTCCGGTATTTAATTGTCAAAACCAGGCCTGAATCCTCCACACCATAATCCAAAACCCTTGTACTATCAGAGAAATCCACTGTTTCAGGTATCTGTCCAAAAAGCCATTCATCAAATCTATCCCTATATACGTTCCAGAAATCCCTGTCTCTTTCAATCTTCAAGCCAGTATCCCAATCAGAATACCTGAGATTCAAAGACCTCGGCTCGGCGAAAACATTATCGGGGACGTCAAATTGTTTCAAAAAATCTGTTGACTTCTCCAGCAGGGCTCCACCACAGGTCTTCTTCCTAGGAAAAACTGACTGATCGAGAATGAGTGTTCTATAATCGCTGGAGAGATTACTGGCAACCATGCAGCCTGCAGGCCCTCCTCCAACTATCGTAACGTCGTATTTCATTAGGCAACAAGAATTTAGATACATGAAACATTTACAGTATTTTTGTTTCCGTGATATCCAGGCCCTTGTTGTTGATTATGAGCTCGTGGGATATTTTCGGATTAAATGATGTGTAGCGCATCTTGTACAGCTCCAGAACCCTCTTCGGTTTCTCTTCGTATTCGGAGAAAGATAACCTGACCACGCCATCACATTCGAAGGCCTCACCGTTGCCGGTGTCTATTAAATCACCGTTAGGGGTCTCACACAACAAGAGACTGGACTTCACTTTCTCCCGCAGGAAAGAAACCAGCCTTGAAAGATTAAGACGATACTCTTTCTCATCCCTGGAGTACATCAGCAGCTTGTTAATGTTATCCAGGACCAGCTTATCCATCTCGGGATAGGAGGATATTATCTCCGTGAACTTCCTGATATCCAGGTCCCTGTCCAGCTCGAGAGAAACAATAGATAAACTCTTATTCAGCATCGATTCAGCCTTCTTCAGGGAATCAATCTGGCTGCAGGCCCTCAACAATTCCTCCTCTGACTCGTTCAGGGAGACGTAACAGCACCTAGATTTATTACCCTCGTTGTTAACAAGATAATTCAGGCCAAGAAGTGTCTTCCCTGAGCCAGGGCCTCCAGACAACAGAACAACAGTGTTGGAGGGAAATCCTCCGCCCATTAATTTATCCAGTCCGATTATACCAGTCCCTACTTTATTCATCGTCCACCTCAAACCGGGGGAATGCATTCCTGTGCTCCTCCAGCTTAATCAACAGATACTTGGAGTCATCCACTTCAAAAATCCTTGCTGGAACCTTCTTTATTAATTCCTCTACATCGTGTTTGTCCAGCAACCTATTGGGCATCATAATCCGGTTCCCGTTACCGATCTTGCCGGTAGTTAAAACCTCATCCAATACATCATCTGCCGTGGGAAGTATCACGAAACCCTTGGTTGAAAGCCGCATTATGCTATACTCTGAGTCAGACACCTTCAATGTTACATAAGTGTTCCCTCCCTCCAGATCAATAGACTTTAAATCTGCCATATTAGATATTTATACATCATAGAATAAATTTAACCTCATTCATGTAAGAGAACATTAACCCGTTTCACGAAATCCCTGTTCTCGAATGGCTTGGTTATGTAGTCCGAGACACCATCCTCCTTTAGTTTCGTTATATCCATCTCTGAAGCTGACATAATCGTGAGGAAGACAACCTCCCCCTCGTAGGATGTCTCTTTAAGTCTTTCATAGATGTCCCAGCCGCTTATATCAGGTAGCATAACGTCTAGGATGACCATGTCCGTCTCCTCATCATATAGTTTCCTAAGTC
>JAOZNG010000153.1:0-970 GCA_029933895.1 archaeon | reverse complement strand
CTAAGTCCTTCCCTGCCATTTGATGCAGTCAGGACACTATGCCCCTCTTTTTCCAGGAGTGTTTTAACCAGTTCCCTGGTGTCGTAGTCGTCTTCTATATGTAGTATTGTTTTATTCATAATGTGGGATGAGTATATACTTGATATATTTTATTTATATAATTCTATGAAATCTATATATTGGATTAACTTATATATATACTTATCGGTACCTCCCATCAGGCATCCAAGAGGAGACATAATATCCCTCCCCTAAGACAGCACATCACATACCACATCAGGGAGGTCTTTCTTCAATCACCTAATGCCTTCTCAACTTTAACCAGCAAATCCTCCCTGCTAAACGGTTTCTCAAGCAGGTTAACAACGAAGTCGCCGACATAGAGGTCGCTGCTGTCCCCACCCTTGAGCTCGGTTACCAACCCTGTTAGATGCCTTATCTTCTCATCCCTAGACACATTCTTATCCAGGAAACCTACGCCGGATATGTATATTATCCTGGGTTTATCTCTTCGCCCGTGCTTTTCCAGTATCTTCTTAATGAATTTATCTGTTGTCATCCCGGGCATCATGATATCCAACAGAATCAAGTCCACCCATCGTTCCTCTAATTTAATCCATGCCTCGTTTGCGTTAGAGGCAACCTCAACCCTGTAGCCTTCCCTCTTTAATATATCGCTTACGCTATTTCTTATGTTCTCCTCGTCATCCACCACCATTATTTCAGCCATCTATATCACCTCCGGCAGGTATCGTGAAACAGAATCTTGAGCCCTTGCCTTCCTCGCTCTCGCACCAGATACCCCCACCATGCGCGTCTATGATTTCTTTACATATTGAGAGACCTAAACCGAATCCTTCCTTTTTTTCTATCATAGGATTTACCTGGAAGAAACGATCGAAAAGCTTCTCCTGAAGCCCTTTAGGCACGCCAGGCCCATTGTCTTCAATGCATACCACCACCACCCCTC
>JAOZNG010000152.1 GCA_029933895.1 archaeon | reverse complement strand
ACGTTTGTGTTGCTGTCTATTAAGCTGCCTGTTGAGTTATAGACTAGGACGTCTCCGTCGTATCTCCCGACCACGATCTCTAATTTGTTGTCGCTGTCTATGTCATCTACTTCAACCGAGTAGATAGTATCTCCAGTATCCACATTCCATATCATTCTCCCGATGCTCTCGCTGTTTTTCGTATAGTTGGCATAGAAGTGCGTATTCTCATTAATCCATACATTTGTGTCATTGCTGAGCGGATTTGTCTCTGAGTCATTCTCCTCATCGAATATGTCAAGGGATGTGGGATATTCCGATACATTTACCATGTCTGTTGTTGATAGATTTGAAAATCCCAGATTGTTGTAGCATGAAACCCTGTGAGGGTATATACCAGCTGGCATTGTTGGTGCGTGCCCATCTGCAAGTATCCATCTCTCCTCAACCATCTCCGTATAGTTTCCATCTGCAACTAATTCATAGAGTTCTGTTGATGGATTAAATTTCATCTTTATTGATTCTGTCCAGTCACCTGTCTTGTTGATGCTGAACTCACACCATGCGCCCGAACCGTTGATAGGCTCTCCAGATGTGTGGTTTGTGTAGTTCGCAAAGAATTGGGAGATATTAACATAGACTGTCATGGAATCCGAGTCATCCCAGACTGTCAGGTTGGTTGTTGATGTGCTGGTTGATGAAATCGAATATAATACCTCTACCTGGGTGAGAAGGAATATTAAAGCGGCTGTGAAAAACAGGGCACTGTATCTTCTGGAATTCATCTCCATGTCTCTGCTCTTCCAAGCCTTTTCCTGTATCCCCTCCAAAACATCCATGATGCGGTTTTTATCCTCTCTCATGTCATTGTTTAGGTCATCATTTTCTGGTCTTTAGTCCATGTCTCTCTTTTTCAGCGTATTCTTCTATAGCCCTGTGGGCTATCTCCTTAAGAGATATGTGTCTCCTGTGTTTTTTTAGGCTCCGGTATTCAAGCTCCTTCAGCAGAAGCCATGTTTTCTCGTACAAGGCGAAGCTCTTAGATTTAGGCTTCCTACGTTTACCTGTCATTTTAGTGATGATGACCTCAGTGATAGATTATGTTAATAGCATATATAAATATATTTAGGTTTTTATGCTCTTAGATATATGCACACTACCATATATACACACTATTGGAAACCCGCTATTAGGCAACAAGAAGCAGAAGATAAAAATCAATACGTTCCGCTATGTTCCGCCAGCATCTAATTTAATAATACCAAAAGCTAAATACTTAAGTGTGAACCCCAATGGATAAAGAAGACCTTGAGAGCTATCTCGAAGCCGGCAGAATCGGCAGGGACGTGAGGGAATGGAGCAGGTCCTTAATCAAGCCCGGCTCCTCATTACTGGAACTAGCTGACAGAATAGAGAGCAGGATAAGGGATTCAGGCTCCGGCATAGCGTTTCCAGTCAACGTGTGCCTGAATGACATCACAGCCCACTACGCCCCCAAATTCAATGATGACTCAGTAATACAGAAAGATGACGTAGTTACCGTGGACCTGGGTGTTCACGTGGACGGCTTCATCTCCGACACAGCCTATACAGTTGATTTATCCGGTAAATACAAGGAATTGCTGAAAGTTAATCAGGAGGCGCTGGGGGAGGCGATAGAGTTGATCGCCCCCGGGGTCTCTGTCTCCGAAATCGGAGCAACAGTCCAAAAGATTATGACAGATGCTGGCTTCAAGCCGATTGAAAACCTCACAGGCCACGAAATCAAGCAATACAGCCTCCACGCGGGTCTTTCAGTGCCCAACATCAAAGTACCATATGACTGGCGGATTAAGGAGGGCATGGTTCTGGCTGTCGAACCCTTCGCCACAAACGGCGTTGGCCGGGTGATGGAGAGCCAGCATGCAGAGATTTACTCCATCCTGGAGGAGAAGCCTGTCCGGATGAGGGAAGCGAGGATTCTGTTGAAGGCGCTATCTGAGAGAAGAAAACTCCCCTTCGCAAAGCGCTGGTTTGCTGAAAAAATAAATCCCATGCGCCTGGAACTTGTCCTGAGGGAGATGGCTTCTGCGGGTGTTTTGAAGAAACACCCCACACTCCGCGAGAGAGGAGGAGGCATTGTTTCACAGTTCGAGCACACAATGATTGTAACCTCAGACGGCTGCGAGGTCACAACCCTCTAGTCCTCTCCTCTATTATCTCCTCTATCACCTCCTTGTCCATCATGAGCTGTTCCTTGGTCGACAAACCATCCCTCCTGCCTTTACGGTAGAACAGGTAGCTGACAACCAGCAGTGTGAAGATGAACGCTGGCAGAGGCGATGGGATGTAATCCATCAAGTAGCCCACAACCTTTATTTCGTTATCCTGTTTTTGTGTGCACTTCCTGCACGCTCCACCGCAGTCTATCCCCTCCTCGTCCTGGTTCTTTATGCCATCACTGCAGGTTGGTTTCGTGCAAACATTCTGGAAACAGAACCCGCTCTGGCAGTCTGCATCCTTTACACATCTCCTGAGTGCTGGGCATTGATGGCATGGCCCCCCGCAGTCCACATCTGTTTCCCCCTGGTTCCGGATGCCGTCGCTGCACGTCTCACAGGGAGGGCAGCAGGGTATACATTGCCCTCCGCAGTCTATCCCCTCCTCATCCTGGTTCTTGATTCCGTCAAAGCATGTCGGGCATTGATGGCATGGCCCCCCGCAGTCCACATCCGTTTCCCCCTGGTTCCGGATGCCGTCGCTGCATCCCGGTTTAATGCATTTCTCCCGGAAACAGAAGCCGCTTAAGCAATCTGCATCAACCATGCAACCCTCCCCCAGACCACATTTCTTTACACACGGACCGCCACAATCCACATCCGTCTCCCCATAGTTCTGCCTGTTGTCGAAGCACTTGGACACTATCCGGGGATGCTGGAGATAGTCCACCACCATGACACCACAGGCCATCTCCTGCAGGTTGATGCTGGAGACTGCTGTGGAAAAAAGAGATATACACAACAGAGCCGTTATTGCCTTCCTCATTTTCCAGAAGCAAGGGGTTATACTATTTTATACTATCTATACTATTCTCTTATTTCATCTATAAAAACATTTTTTTAGTTCTGCACCTTTTTTTAGGTTCTTCAACTCGAATAAAGGTGCAAAGCTGATTTTTGGTACTGTTCCATCGGAGGTTGATCAGATAAGGTGTCCCGTGTCGGTTGGTATTTTATTACAAAGTCGGCAGAATACGACAAACCCGGAGAGAGTTTATCCACAGTGAACAGAACTCGCTTGTACTGCGTCTTTAAAGTCGCAGATGAATGCCCCACACCATCCGGCTTTGTAAGTCCCTACCCCACCCTCTAGGGTGGAGTTGTTGATTTCTTCTTTTTTTTCTTTAGATTTATGAACTTTCGTGAATTTTTCCAAATCTCTATCTTCAAGATGTCTCAACTCTATAAAGAAATCAGCCAGATCCTGTAATTTTATTGAAGCTGCTGGTCGCCTTGATGCAATTATTATCTGCTTTCCTAATGACTTTATCTCCTCAACTGACTTTTGAAGGTCGGCATCTCCAGAACAAAGAACTGCTATATCAGTAGTTCCGAACGGGAACTGCGGCATTAATTAACATGAGGGGACTTCGTAGTTT
>JAOZNG010000151.1 GCA_029933895.1 archaeon | reverse complement strand
TCAATAATAAGCCCCCGGCCGGAGACAGCGTAAGATTACCCGAAGACGTCCGAATAACACCACCCGACACGTTACCCGCAGGCGGAGGAGGCGGAGTCGAACCATTAACCTCTTCCGAACCAACCGAAATCACCGGCAGAGTGGGATAAAGATTAAAATCCACGCCATCAGTTATGAATATCTCATCGAAAGCATCGCCATCAGCCACATAATAATTCCCGTAAATACCGACACAACCCAAAGCATCAACTGTTCCCATAGTTACGATATCTGTATCGTTCAAAACCTGATTAATATACAGTGAACCGCACAACGCATCCGCCCCGGAAAAATCACAATTCTTCAAAACCCAGGTATTCCAGACATTAGTTGCAGTCGAAACAACAAACTGATTACCTCCATCATTCCAGTAAAGCATAGCAGGATTATATGTCTTATCGTTTGCAACCAAATCAAAAGCATTACTGCTACCGGATTTATTCTCAAAATACACCCGTATAATATCCTTATTCGCCACAGTGCCCGGGCCCAGCCTCATCCCAAAACCAAAATAGATATCACTTCCCTCAACTGTTTCAGGCAACATCCACTGCGCAGTTCCTGAATCCGGCTCCACTGAGTAATCCCCGTTATACACATATGTCGATTCGATTGTCGGAGTCGGCGTTAAATACTCCTGAGCATACCCTGCAACCGTCCCAAGCTCAAAGCCATCATAGTATTCAACCAAACTCTGGTTTCTTGCCGGGATTGAACCATCATTAGTGGTGTAGATACTGTAATACCTGTTTACCGAACCATTAGTGGAATTCACCCTGAACCGGATAGTATCATTGACGTAACTGACTGAATACGCGCTGTGATTTCTTTCATGATGCCACTCCCAACCTATCTCCATATCCGAGCCCGATTCATTACTCACAACCACAAGAGCAGGACTGTTTGTTCCATTAAGGCCTGTGATATTCAATGTTATAAACTGATTTATGTGAGTGGAATAACTCGCACCAGACAATGAAACATTTAATACATACCTGTAATTCCATGAACCATTCCACCAAGCCCAATCAGGCTCATAATCCATGAACCTAATCCTCCAATCAATGTTGTTCGGACCCAGCTTCGGCCTCTTCTTCCCCACGATCTTTATCAGGTGAGACTCTCCAGGAGCAACCCGCTTACCCACCGGATTAAAGTCAACATAACCCTCCCTCACCCGGATCTCCCTATGCGAGCCAACACGCTCCTCCACCGAATAATAAAAGGTGTTGGTTTCAGCATCAAAGCTGTCATAATCACCCGACCAAACCAGCACCCCCTTAGCAGCAACACCCTTACCGGATCCGTTGCTGACATTACCTGGTTTAGTGTAACACCAACCCCTACGGGACGAAGAAATCTTCTCCGCCACACTGCACTTAACGCTTTTGGTCACGTTCACGTAATCAGGCACCACCACCTCATACTCCACATCATCCAGTATCTGGAAACTCAAGCCACCAACAATAGATTATCTAGAGAATTTATGTTATATCTATGGTATTTTACATCAGAGTATAAAAAACAAAACAACAAAAAATATAAATATCATGTCTAGTGTTTATAAAAACAATGCCAAATAAGCAGGATATGCAACAAATAGTAAAACACCCGAAACCCGCATAAAAAGATGGGGCAATTTTTTATATGTGAATCCTAATTCTTGAGTGAGGTACCATGGACGTATCCGTTATAGGCACAGGCTATGTTGGTCTGGTCACCGGCGCAGGGCTGGCTGAGAAAGGACATACCGTTATATGCTACGACATCATCAAGGAAAAAATCAAAGACATTGAGAGAGGAGTTTCCCCCATATACGAGAAAGGCCTAGACATCATCATCAAAAGAAACATAGGAGAGAAACTCAACACCAGCATGGACCTGAAGTCAGCTGTATTGGATTCCGCAATCACCTTCATCTGTGTGGGAACACCATCTAACAAAGACGGCAGCATAAACCTGAGATACGTCAAAAACGCCTGCAGGGAAATCGGCTCAGTTCTAGAGGAAAAAAAAGAATACCACCTGATCGTGGTGAAAAGCACTGTTGTGCCCGGCACCACCGAGGAAGTTATTGTCCCCCTGCTGGAAAAGTTCTCAGGCAGGAAAGCCTACAGGGATTTCGGGGTGGTGATGAGCCCCGAGTTCCTGAGGGAGGGTGTTGCAGTAGAAGACTTCCTTAAACCTGACCGGATAATCATCGGGGCAAACGACAAACGCTCATCCGACCTCCTACGTGACCTATATAATGAATTCAATTGCCCCATATTAAGGGTGGACATCAAAACAGCAGAGATGATAAAGTATGCATCCAATACCTTCCTTGCCGTAAAAATATCCTACATCAACGAGATAGGAAACATCTGCAAGGAGCTGGGCGTTGACGTCTATGATGTTGCTAAAGGCGTGTCCCTGGATCATAGGATATCCCGGTATTTCCTTAACGCCGGCTTAGGTTTCGGGGGCAGTTGCCTGCCCAAGGACGTGAAGGCCTTAATCCACAGAGCAAGGGAATTAAATTATGAACCCGGGCTCCTGAAGTCAGTCATCAAAGTCAACGAGAAGCAGGCTGCAAGGATGCTGGATATCGCCAGAGGAAAACTCGGTTCCCTGAAGAAGAAGAGGGTTGCCGTCTTAGGCGCCGCCTTTAAACCAGGCACAGATGACATCAGGGAGAGTCCAGTGCACCCCCTCATCAAGGGTTTGCTGGAGGAGAAGGCTGAGGTGTTGGTTTATGACCCGCAGGCGAACAGCAACATGGAGGACGTCTACAGGGAAAAGATTAAATACGTTGATTCAGTGGATGACGCCCTACGGGGCTCAGATTTAGCCCTGATTGTGACAGCCTGGGCGGAGTTCGAGCTCATGGATTACACCCTGATGCGGAAGCCTGTTGTGGTGGACGGCCGCAGGGCGGTGAAAAAGAAAAGAGGTATGGACTATGAAGGGATCTGCTGGTAGATTCATCTCAGGGAGTCAGCTACCCTGACAGCCCTCACAACCTCCTCCACGTCATGCACTCTCACGATATCAGCTCCATTGAGCACCGAAACAGAAACAGCAGCCAGGGAACCCTCCAAGCGCTCCTCGACAGGTAAAGCAAGCAATTCCCCGATAAAGGATTTCCTGGAAACACCTACCAGTAATGGCAGACCAAGGGACTTGAACTCCCTTAGATTCCGTATCAGAGACAGATTATGTTTTAATCTTTTCCCGAAGCCGATGCCAGGGTCCAGAATAATCCGCTCCCGTTCTATCCCGGAATCCAGTGCATGCTCAATCTGTCTCGAGAAAAAACGATACACCTCCTCAACCACTGAACCATAGGAGGGATTACTCTGCATATCTCTAGGAGTTCCCTTCATGTGCATCAACACCAGAGGCACCCTCTTATCTGCTAGAAGCTCAGCCATCCCCTCAGTCCGCAGGCCATACACGTCGTTCACTAGGGAAGCGCCGGCCTCCAGAGCGGCTTCGGCAACATCCACCTTGTAGGTGTCGACTGAGAGCGGGACATGGAATTTCCTCGACAGCATCTCCACCACGGGAACGACCCGCTCCAGCTCTTCCCTCACGGGAACAGGC
>JAOZNG010000150.1 GCA_029933895.1 archaeon | reverse complement strand
TCTGCTCGCTGTACACAAACTCTCTCCGAGTTTGTCGTATTCTGCCGACTTTGTAATAATGTTGTAATAAGGAAAGAGGGAAAAAATGAATGAAAAAAACATTATTGTTCTATCGGGGATTCTGGTTCTGATTATGGGGTACTTCGTGCTGGTTGCTAATGCAACAAACCCTACAGGAGCCACGGACACGGAAGGCACGCCTGAGACAAAAGGGGAAGGAACTGCAGGGAATGTCGTATCAGAGGGGGGGAATATAACCGAAGTTAACCTAAGCGGGGCAACCCAAACCACACACTGGCAGGGGTTCTGGGGACAAGTAATCGGTGCAATAACACTCGATGATGCAAGCGACAACACACTATATAACTGGAGCATTGGGACGATGTCAGGGAACATCTACATCTCAAATAAAAGCTCAGGAATATCATGGTCTTCATGCACAAACGTTAGTGCAAGCTGGTGTAACAACATAGTAGGCACAGGAGACGATTCCTGTACAAACACATTCGACGACTCAACAAAAACATTTACCATAGCTGGAAACAGCATCCCTGGTGTGAACATAACCCAGACATTCAATGCTGCAGGGACAGGAGCATGGGATGAAGGAATACTCAACTGCTCTAATGAAATGCTTTTCGCGGCAACAATATACAATAATGCAAACACCTTCAAGAACGGGAACGCGGATTTCCAGGCAATAGTTCCAGTGAACGGCACAGCAACAAAAACATACTACTTCTGGATAGAGTTAGGTGTATGAACCTAACTCAGCCCTTTTTTTTTCTTTTTTTATATCTCACGCATAAAGTAATAACCATGAACCTAAAGAGACCAGGATATAAAAGAAAAGCAATCCTGCTTCTTATCCCAATTATACTGATGTCTCTGAATGCAGCCTCAAAATCCAGTGAGGTTGTGATAGTGAACTCAGATGACTGGCGTGACGTCTATTCATCAATAATATACGCTAATCTACAGAACAAAACATTCTACTTTCTATCCAGTAAGGAGCAGTCGACCACGCTCCCCCAGATTATAACAAAAACAGCCAACATACATCTAATAGAATCAAGCAGGATCCCTGTCATAAAAGGATACAGGAGTATACTTGAGGGCTACGGATTCAATGTCACAGAAGAAAAATCATCTGACTGGAAGACACTCAACCTCAAGCTCGCTGAGAGATTGAACACGAAAAGATATGTTATCGTAGATGACACCTACGGATACAGTGCAGTCTCAGTATGCCCCTACTCAAAGTTAACCAATTCATACGTGCTCTACGCAAACAAGGGAAACCTCAATGCAGTATATGAATTCCTAAAGGAAAGAGAAGCTGAGATAACAATATATGGTTATGTAGACAGAGAAGTAACAGAGAAACTCAGGGAACTCAAGCCGGAAACAATAGATATGGAGGATAGATTCGACAACAACATAGAAATCGTCAAGAGGTACATGAAGAGGAAAAAAACAGACCAGGTTACGTTAACGAATGGTGAATTTATCGAACGGGGCTTGATGGAATGCAAAGAGCCCATACTCTTCATAGGAAACAGCATCCCTCCAAAACAAACCGAGGACTATATAAAAGAGAGTGGAATCCGCATAGGTGTATTGATCGGAAACAACCTCATTAACTCAGCCCAAAAACTTAAATCATCCACAGGGATAAACATATTCCTGAGATTCGGTCAGGCCTCCGGCAGCGGGGGGACTTCAACCCAAATCAAAACCCTCGACATATACCCTCTACCCAGGTACGTCACAAATATGACCGTGGACCTTGTGGAATACAACACTATCGAAAACAGGCTGGAGGTTGTATACAGGAACACGGGAGAAGGATATGTCTACTTTAAGCCAACAATTGATGTGCTCCTGGGAGGAGAGAAGATACATGCCGTAGGCGAGGAACAACCGCAGCTGATACCCGGGAAAGAAACCCTCGGGAGAACCTACGACGTTAACCTCACTGGATATGATATAGTCGGTAAGAAACTAAGCGTCACAGTATTCCTCCAGTTCGGGGAGGGAAGCAGATCGCTTCCAAACACAATAGAAAAAGAATACCAGGTTAATCTAACTAAAGTAAAGGATGAATCAGATATGGTGGTTGAATCAGTGACCTACGATAAGGATTCAGAAGAAATCAAGGTAAAGATAAGGAACTTGGGCCCAGACTCCTTCTTCAGATTGGTTGTTTCAGTAACCTCCGGGGGAGCAGACAAAAAAATCAGGGGAGAGACATCCTTCATAGCGAAAGACGAATACAGAACACAATCATATGACCTCAGATTAAGTGAAGAGGAAATAGCAGAAAACAAGGAGGTAACAGTATCCATCAATTACGGAGAAAGAAGAAACCTGCTCGTTAACCAAAAAGAATTCAGGGTGCGATTGCAGATAACTGGAGACATGGAGGTGGAAGCATATCTCCTCCTACTGTCAGCAGCTGTGATACTAATCCTCCTCTTCATAATCCTGAAACCCAGGATAACCAAGAAAAAAAGTGATGAAAAACGCGGCCTGAAAAAGATATAACCATTTTAATGTTGTTGCACCCATAGTTTAAATGATATGGTGTTCTGTAAAAAATCACTTCTATCTGGCGTTATATCATCTGCAGTATTCCTCTATATATCTTCATGTCAGCTGGGTACTGTATCAGCTCAAGGGAATGCCACAACTCAGGGCGGGAACATAACTCCTATAGATCTAAGCGGATTATACCAGACAGTGCTGTGGCAGGGATATTACGGAGAGATATTGTTCTCAGCAGGGAACGTGTCAAATACTGTTTTAGCTGGAGGAGGTAATCTGACTGAATTCAACCTAACATTTAACGCAAACTGCTCTGTTATCTCATTCACTGGAAACATTTATGCGAGTAACTCATCTACTGTGAGCTGGGCATCAATTACTGCTGCAGCACCTGTACAGGTGGATTCATACCTCAACGTAAGCAGCAACAAGACAGATTCAGCTACGAACACCTATACAACAAACATAACATTCACAGTCGGGTCCTCACCAATAAATGCACCAGCAACATACACTTTTGTGGATGAACAGCCAGCAGCAACATTTGATACGGGCATATTATGGGACGGTACAGCCCTTATCTTTGTAAGCCATGCACAGATGAATCAGGAGGGATTTGAGCAGGGAAGCCTAACACACGATTTCCAGACTATTGTCCCAGTGAAAGAAGGGGAAATAACCACATACTACTTCACGGCTGAACTAAACTTCACGTGCAGTAGCGTAGACTTCGCAGTTAACTCATCGGATATAATTTTCTCGAATCCTGCACCAGATGACGGTGATACGATAACGGTAAGTGCAACCATACACAACTATGGTAATGGAAACTACAGCAACTTCCAGGTCGAGATGCTCGTGGATGGCGCACACCACAGCTATCGCACGGCGTCAATATCCGGTGATTCAACAACAAACGTGAACTTCCTCTGGACTGCGGTTCAGGGAGAGCATAATGTCACAATAAAAATCGATCCATCTAATGCAGTCGCTGAGTTAAATGAATCGAACAATAATGCAACGAAGGGGATTAGTGTCTCTGCTCCTCCCCCTCCTCCGCTTGAGGACATGTTTATTTCTGTGGAAGGGGACTGTGTGAATGAATCAGTAACAATA
>JAOZNG010000149.1 GCA_029933895.1 archaeon | reverse complement strand
GGCAGGGAGAAGTCTTGAAGTCGTTTTCATCTAGCCTTCGCAGTTCCGCCGTTGCTTGTACATTTTAGGAACTGCTCAGGCCCTACGGTTCAAATCCAGGTCGTTGCTTTTCGTTTCTTATAAAACAATGAGAGGTGGGCCCGTCCGGATTTGAACCGGAGTCCATGGCTCCCAAAGCCACGAGGATGGACCAAGCTACCCCACGGGCCCCCGGGGGCTGAATTGATGCAAAGAGAGATGCCAGGGGGGCCTGTCTCCTCCTGCTGGCCCCGCCCGGCAGCTATCCCCCTTACTCTGACCACGGAGATAAACTTTTCGTCCTCCCTATCTTAAAAAGGCGAGAGGAGCTCCCCCCTGTGCGGCCACCATTCCGCTCCCACCCCTCACTACGGTGATTTATCTCCTCTTATTCCTTTAAAAGAAAATTTAATAACTGGAGGTCTCTATATACACCCCCTGTGAACTCTGCCCTTCACCCGTCCGAGGTCTGTAATAGACCCTTCATCATCCAGATTGCTGAGCGCATCCCCTGCGCCCTCTCACCAGACCAATGGATTCATCCTGCCCCTTTTCCACCCCCTTCCACTTTCGTGGCAGTAACTACAGTAACCACCGAAGAGGTTCTGCGAATGAGCTATTTTATCAGTATAGAAATCTCCTCCCCGGGGGGTGATTCCGAAGAGAAATTTGGAAAATTGTTCGGAATATGCGGTAGTATTGGAACGCTCGATGGAGGCTTTAATGTAAAATAGGGCAGATTATTCCACTTTGGTGATATGATGCGCTCAAAGAAAATCTCCTATGATCGTTCACATGTACCCAGAAATTCCTGTAAAAAGAAAAAGTTGTATTTCCATTACTTAAAAAAGAAACGTAAATGGACAATCTTGATAATATTATTAATATCGGGTTATGTTGGAATGGAACTCTTTTTGCGCTTTAGATTGAACGAGGGATTCACAAATGATAGCATTATGATGCTATCCGCTGTCATATTAGCATGTATTCTAGCTTTCTCAGAGGTGAGAAGGTCATTCTATGAGTACCTCTATCTATCCCTAGAGGTCGTTGCTACTGAAAAGGGTGTCTATCTCCCTAATTGGGAAGAGCTAGAAAAGAATAAGATTATACTTCCTTGGACTAGGATCAGGCCAATTACAACGAAATACTATTGCTGGAAGGAGATTAAGAGAGTTTATGAGTGTGAGGACTATTATTATTTTCAAATCATCTCTAAGGGAGGAAGAAGAGTTGATTGCGTAGTCCCTAAAGATATCCTAGATGAGGAAGAGGAGTTTAAAAGAATGTTATATGATAGAGGGAAGCTACTTGGAGGGGGGGTGATAGGAAAGTCAATATATCAACTGAAGATCCCTTTTCCATGGAAAAGAGTTTCCAGATCTTTTCTATTACTGGATATATTGCTTTTTTTGTCTTCCATGGCTCTTTTTTGGTACACTACTATTTATAAGGCTAGGCCTCCACAATATTCTTATTTTATACTCTCAAACGTAATTATAATTGTCGTTATTGGATTGGTTCATCTTTATGTCAGAAATAATCTCCTCTATGAGAGGGAAATTACTGCCCCTTTAGTATACAGAATCACAGAAACCGAATTGATCTTCAAACACGGCCAGGTTGTTAGAAAACATCCACTATTCAATATAAAGAAACTAAGAATATCGCACACCAACAAATTGCTCACCATCAGTGCAGAATATGATGAGGAGAGTTTAATAAAACTGGGATGGATATTGTTTTTCAGGCCGCGAGTGGAATTTGTAAACAAAAAGGCTTTTGAAAACTTTTTAAAGATGGTATATCCAACGTTCCGGGAGAATTTGCTCACGCGCGTAAGAGCATTGAACCCTGACGCAGAAATAATTGAAGAACATGGATAAGGTATAGATGACTTGCTCATTTGTTTTGAGAAATAAGTTGGAGATTATTTCCAAGTGAAATAGTTACATGATGCTGTAGGGTGATTTATGTGTGGAACACGGTTTTCTGTATAAGGGAATCAAAAAGGGGCTTAATCCGTTATAAGGGGGCGGAAAAATAGTAAGGGTGGTGGCTCACTGAGAGAAAAAATAAATAAGAGGTGATGCCTATAAAAGAGGATGTGACGACGGCCTTACATCCAACGGAAGTCCATAACCCTTCTTCTGGACTTGCAGCATTGGCAGATGGACTTCAATTATCAGTCCCAGCATGCTGGAGACCACCGTTAGGATTGTCTTCCACAGTCCCCCTATCTCCAGTCTCCCCCGCCCATCGCCTCGCCCCCTTCTACACAGATTCGAGTAGAATGGAAACCCCACCGGTAATTATTGATGATATTCCCCCATTAAAAGATGCAGATCGTGAGGGGTTGAAAATTGCGATAATCGGGTTCTTTATAGAGTCTATCGGGCCCTCAATCACATACATCTTATCCTCTAAAAGGTCCACAATCACTAGGAGGTTAGTCCGTGTGCTTAATATTTTAATTGCGATGATAAGTGTTTTTCTTTGTCTCTATGGCACATATCTTTCTACTAAACCAGGACGGATTGATAAGATTCCAGGCATAGGAGGCAAAATAGGTGAACTAATTAAGATATTCTTAACAACCTATCCAGCATGCAGATTAGCTCAAGCGATGAGTTGATATCATGACGCTGAGATATGATTACTCTAACGACAAAAGAAGTGTATTAAGAAAGAGGAAAGCTTATTATGCCTATATAAAGGCTAAAAAAAAGCTGATTATGAAACTTGCCCTTTTCACAATATTTCTTGTTATATTGAGAGTTCTCCCATATATCTTAACAGTTATGGATATTGAGGATGAGTCAATATTAAAAAGGGAGTTTAGAATGTCAAACATCTTATGGGTTATTATTGTAATCTTAGCTTTTGAACTAACATACACTTTGATGAAACTTGAATATTATGCTTATAGATACCAAACCCTAGACGTGATTATAGACGACAGAGGGATAACACTCCCAGACTGGGATTTTTCAACTAAAACTCAATTGTTTTTACCATGGGGACAGTGTTTACCTACCAAAACAAAACTCTACAAATGGGATAAAATTGAAAGAATATATTATGACAAAGAAAACCAGAAATATAATTTTGTGATAAGATCTGACAATCATGAGGAATCTAAGGTAATAAGGGTTCCACTCAATATTATTGATAACAAAGAAGAGTTTGATAAAGTGTTGAGAAAGTCTGGAAAATTTTCATTGCTGTATTAGACCTGGAGGAATCATATACGAAGGAGAAATTAAGATGGTAACTAAACATCTTAAGAGATGCGTATACGAAGAAGATACAAAAGAGTATTTAGACTATATTATAGTGCAAATGAATAAAGAAGATAAAAAACAAGGAAGAAAGGAGTTCACCAATGGAATTGTATGTTTTGCTATGGTTATTCTCATTTTTATTGGTATACTGGTTTATCTAACAATAATGTCTAAGAGTATGAAATACACACATCCGCTATTTTACTTTTCATTGATTATTTTAATATTCTTATTATACCTTCTGAAAGAAGATCTCATAACGCTACTTACTACTGATAAGTTAAAGATTTATTCGGAGGGAATTTCTCTTCCCCGAAGAACATTTTCAGAGTGGTTAAAAGGTGAGGAACATTTCATTCCATATAAAGA
>JAOZNG010000148.1 GCA_029933895.1 archaeon | reverse complement strand
GGAGGAACCCTCGTATTAGACAACTCAGTTATAGTATTCAGCTGACGGGTAACGTTTCTGGTGGTGTATACGGCTACGAGTACAGTGACGTGAACAAGATCGCAGCGATGCGCCAACCGATGATCTGATAGCTAAATACCTCCACTATACAGGGAACTCTTTCAGAGCCGGTTAATGTCTAAGACATCCACCTGGCTTACTTCCCTCATTTCTTTAAGGCTGGATTCTATCCCCTCCAGGCCCCCCCTGCTGTCATCGAGGAGGAGTGTTGCTTCAATGGAATTCAAGCCGAAGGCGATGGGCTTCACCTCGCTCTTGTGTAGCCTGCCGTGGTCTTCCACGATCTCCGCCAGCCTTTCCCTGATTAAGTCAAGGTCGCTGTCCACGTCATCTGGAGTGATCCTGATTTTTGCAACCACATTGAGCTTCATTTTCCTTTACTATGATTCCCAGGCTACCTGGGAGCTTCTTCACACCCATCTTCAGGGCTTCCTTAACAATCCTCAGGTCCCGTTCCTCTTTTCTGGTGTAGACGCTTAATATAGCCTGTCCTTTATCCACTCTAGCCGCTCTCCCGACGGGTTTCCCGAAGGAGCCGCGCATACCGCTCTGAACCCTGTCGGCTCCTGCTCCGGTGGCCATGACGTTCTCCCTCATAACGTGATGCGGGTAGACTTTGATTTTGAAGTGGTAGCCCATTCTGCCCAGGGTTTTCTCAAGTTTCCTGTTCACGGCAGTTCTGGTAGCCTCCAAGGCGTTGTGCCTGACCTGTATCCTTTCTCTTGCGATAATGGAGGTCTCTATCTCGAAGTCTTCCTTGAGGTTCCCCATATCATAGTGTATGATTTTGGATCCTGGGATTCCTGTTATGAACGAGTCCTGGGGGTTTTTGCTTGTTCTCGTGTAAGCTGGTGAATCCCACTTGTAGCATCTGCTTGGTCGTAAACCCATTTTTTTTTAATCCATCACCTGAGTGTGACCTAATAAAAATAGATTAAGGCTATAAAAAACACCGGTCCGGGAGGTGGATTTGAGCTGGTATCCCCCCACTTTCATCCCCTTAGCTGGATGAATACGGTATCCCCCAATCATCAGTTTCCGGGAACACATCCAGCCTGATTTCTTAAATTCCCGTCATTCTATGTGGTATGATCTACAGGCGCACTCATGCTTATATCTCCTCCATGGGTCAGGGATATCATAGTCCTGATCAGGAACTATGAATGTAGGAACATATAAACCTATCGCTCCAGGGACGCTCAGCTGAGGCCTAAGAACCCGGGAATTTTAGGAAGTTCTGTTATCGACATCCCTCCCTAGAATTCACCCAGCTTCGTCTGCTTCCCCTTATCCAGGGTGTTCCAGGATCTCCTGACGAATTCAGGTATCTCTCCCTCCCTGATAATCCCTTTGATGAATTCAGTGGTCCTGTCATCTGAAGGATAACCTGACCCAAAATCACCGTATTCATTCCTCAGGCACTCGACGATTCTATCTCTCTCTACCTTGGCTAGAATAGAAGCTGATGATACCTCAATGTATCTGTCGTCTGCCTTGTGCTCTGAAATAATCTCCGGGATAATGAATCCGTTATTCATGGAGGTTAGGTAATCCAGGACCCTCTTCCTGTAGAAATCAGCGCCGTTGTCGACAGCATCCACATAGATGACCCCAGGCACCTTTTCCAGTGACAGAATAATCTCAGCCACCTTCATGGCCTCAATAGCGTTCAGTGAATGCCTCTTTCTCAAGACATCGATTTCCACGGGAGGGATTTCAATCAACCCCCACTCAACAGCGTGTTTCTTTATTTCAGGCTCCAGCCTCGCTCTTCTCTTGGGGGAGACCCTCTTGGAGTCCCTGACATTCAGGTCTCCTAGTTTCTCTCTACCCTCTCTGTCAAGCACTACACATCCAATAATCAACGGCCCGATAACAGGGCCCCTGCCTGCTTCATCAATCCCCCCCCTCAATTCCGGCTCAGACATCACAGCACCTGATGATTCCTCAACCAGCCTAAATCGCTGATGTATAGCTCCCTTATATCACTTAATCCAAGATTCTGGGCCGCGACCCGGTCCAGCCCCAGACCCCAGGCGAGAACAGGGCAATCGAACCCCAGCAACGGCTTCACCACCTCCGGCCTGAATATCCCGCTGCCTCCTAACTCCACCCACTCCTTCTTCTCCTCCACGTATATCTCCGGCTCCACGCTCATCTCGGTGTATGGGAAGTAGGCGGGCCTGAATCGTATCTTCTTGAAACCCATCTTCTCGTAGAACGCCTCCAGTATGCCCAGGAGGTTCCGGAAGTTGACTTCAGGGTCCACCACGATACCCTCTATCTGGTAGAACTCGGGGAGGTGCTTGTAGTCGACTGCCTCGTTCCTGAAGGTTTTCCCGATACAGAACACCTTGGAGGGTAAATCTCTTTTCTTTAGCTTGGTGAGGTACCTGCAGGTGACTGCTGTGGTATGCGTTCGCAGCAGGGTTCTCTGGGCTGTTTCCTCACTCCAGAAGCCTCCCCACCCAGTTGAGCCCGTAGTCCACCCATTCTCGTGGGTTGCCTTCACCTTATCTCTGTATTTCCTGAAGCCTTCAATTTCAACATGACCTGGTCTCTCCAGATAGAACGTGTCGTGCATATCTCTTGCTGGATGATCCTGGGGCTGGAATAATGCGTCGAAGTTCCAGAAGGCGGACTCGATCAAGGGGCCCTTTATCTCCTTGAAGCCCATGGACAAAAAAACCATCCTTATTCTGTCTATCAGATGGCTTAGAGGATGTCTCTTAGCGGGATACAATGGCTTCACGTAGAGGTCTACTTCATAGGGTCTTAGCTTTTTATCTTTCCACCCCCCGTTAATCAACAACTCTGGCGTCAGCTGCGAGATGCTTTCCTCTACCTTCCTTCCCCTGACTTCTTCACCCTCTCTGGTGGGAGCGGCCCAGATATGTTTTTTTTCTCTAATCTCCAGCAGGCTCCGCCGACTCCTTAACAGCCTCAGTGCTTTTTTTTGACTAGGGCTCAGGTCGTTTGACGAGATTTTTTGCCTCCTCCCTATAAGCTGGAGGAGTTTTTCGTCGGATTCCACCCCCCTGTCTATTATCCGGACAACGGTTTTCTCTATCTTGGCTTGGTTTTTCTTCCTAAGCCAGCCCAACCCTATGTTGGTCTCCTTCTTCCCCAGCCTCTCCTCTATGTCTCTTATGGGGGCTTCTTTCTCTACCAGTTCAAGTATTTTTCTCTCAGGGAGGCCCTCTTCCACATACGTCTTTCCCTCCTCCTGGAGGGTTATTTCTTCCGTGACTTCCTCTCTTATATCCACCAGTCCCTTGGTAGCCAGCCAGGATAGTGCCCTGTTCACTGCATCCAGCTCCAGGCTGCTTTCTTTGGATATCTCCTTGTTGGTTTTTTTCTCATCCAACACGTCAAGTATTTTTATCTCATGAGGGTGTAGTTCCATTGTTTAGTTATTTGGTATAACAACTAAATAATAACAACATTTAGAATATTATGTTATGATGGATGATAAGGTTTTTTTTTTAGTTGCTGTGGCTTTGCTGTTGCTGGGGTTTGTTGTCATAGCTTTCCTGACTGCTGTTTTTTTGGGTTTCCCCTCTCTTCCCCCTGAGGTCTGCGGGCTTCCCTTGTCAAGTGACTTCATACCCTCATGCACGTCTT
>JAOZNG010000147.1 GCA_029933895.1 archaeon | reverse complement strand
ACTGCTCTCCCTGAGGGTTCTGAAGGTGCCTGCTCATGCGAAGTCGTTTATAGGAGCTGTTTGTAATATATCTTTAAGCATGGAACTGCAGGCGCGGAGCATGAGCACAAGCATGAGCATGAGCATGAGCAGAAGCGAAGCGTGAAGCGAAGCATGTGGCGAAGCATGTAGCGATGGATCTGGCGAAGTTTGAAGTTGCGCGTGAAGTCTGGGAAGCAGGGCTGTCTGAAGGCAGCGAACCGTGTGATAGGGTGGCCGAGAGTATATGTGGTAAGGAGAGAAGAGGCTACTCCTTAACGATGCGTGATCAGTATGTGCCTGTTTGTAATATGCCCTTATAGTGTATCGGCAACGGGTGGCGGGTGGGTTTGCGGTGCTCCAGATATCCAGCATGCAGTGCTTCGGACATCCGGTTAGCGCTACGCCAGATGTCAAGCGGGTGAGAGAGGGCATATTGTGGGTGCAGAGCCGGCGTTGCTCGCAGCCGTTCTCCCCTGGAGTGAGCGGGTTTGAATGCCCGATGAGAGGAGAGGCCCTGTAGGTTGAGGCCCGTATAATGAGAAGTCCTCCGAGTAGCCTTTCTGCAATACGTGGTATCTTCCCCGCGATTATACGGAGTCCGCTCCGCAGGAACGTCAAGGAAGGGGATGAACTGGACATTTAAGCCCCCCTCCGACGCACAAAAACGGGCAAAATTCGGGTTTTTATGCGGGGGAGCTATCACCCCGAGATGAAAAATCCCCCAGAAGTGATTTATGGGGCTGATAGGATACTTTTAGGGTCCCCATAATGGTTATATACCACATTCTTTCTATATCTCCTCGGTTTCCGTAATCCTAGACCGGAAACCGGTGAGCACTGTGGCACTTGCTGGGACAAAAAGCGAAAGTCTATATAGCAACGCTCAATATGACTTGCACCGTAGCATCGTCCCAGCGGTTGCTACGTGCTCACCGCAGGGAGAGCCACGATTTTTTGCCCACAGGTCTCGGCTCTCCCTCACTAATTTTTGTTCTCTTCTCATTCCACCCGGCTGTTCCGGAGTTACCCCTGAGGGGGTAGTATCATATCATAAGGAGTGGGTATCCCAGGTTATCTATATCGGTGATGGAGAGGGAGGGAGTGCAGCAGGCATGGGGGGGAGTGACGAGAGGAGGAGCCAGACGTTTAGTGGGGGGGAATGGGGGAATGTGTAGAGAGTTCTTTTCTTCTTTTATATTCTTTATATTCATTATATTGTTATTATTTGCTATGTATTTGCTACGTATCCTTCTGGAGGTGTTTTGGACTACATTCCCCTCATTCCCCCCTCCCTCCCGGCCAGGCATTCCAAAAACTGGGGGGAATGCGGCTTTTCGCACTCCCCCCGCAGCCATATCATTCCCCCTCTTCTCTATATGAGAAGTGAAGGAGGCGATAAGAGATGACGAAGAAGTCGTTATCTACAGTGAAGAGCAAAGACTCCCCCTGTAGAGTCTGGAAACTGGCAAGGGAATGGCCCGGTAGAATCGGGGAACGGGTAAGGATATGCCCCGATCTTCACTGGATAAACGGGGAACCCTATTACATCATGGCCTCCCCCGATCACCCGCAGAACTCTCGCCTCAGAAAACTTCGGTATGAGCAGGTCATAGAGTATCCGGAAGGTGAGGACAGCACGATTCCCATAGAGGCCGTGAAGGAGCCCGAGATGGCCAAATACATATATTACTATGCTCAGAACCCACAATTCGCTACAGTACTTCCACCGGACGGGGTGATCCTCCTCTTTGATGGTGACGTGTGGCGGTGTCCAAAATGCATGTGGATGACGAGACGGCCTAAGAAGAATAAGCAGGAGTACAAGTGCCCTCATTGCAAGAAGGCACTGGAGCTGTTCTCCCCTCCTCTTAATCACAATCTCCACTGGCATCCATACCCTTTACCATCTTGTCCACCTCTCGGTTATGCTGACCTCTGGGACAGAGTGAACGAGGCAATCCGCCAGTATGTTGTATTTGAAGAGGACATTTATTACCGCATCGTGACCGCATGGATATTCATGACATACGTATACGAGCAGTTTCATACTCTCCCGCAGTTGCTCTTCCTTGGCCCACCAGAGTCGGGGAAGACGCGAGCGCTGGAGGTTCTGGCTGCCCTGGCATAGCGGGGAGTTCTGGACAGTGATACGACGTCAGCAGCTCTCTCCAGGCTCATGGAGCAATACAGTCCTCTTACCCTCCTGCTGGACGAGCGAGCAGGGGTATTCTCCCTAGACAGAGAAGAAGGAGGAAGGATGGCCCGTCTCGTAAGGTCAGCATATAAGAAGGGATCAGTCTCCACAGTTGCCGACCTGCGGAACATGGACCGGGTGGTCTCTCGCAATCTTTTCGCTCCCATCGCAATGGCTTCTACGGAAATGCCTGGAGCAGATGTCACCACGAGAACCATCATAATCCCCATGGTGAAAGCTGTGCCTGCGGTTCAGGACATTGAAGTACCACTTCACATAGAGTTGAAAAGATTACGGGCAGAGCTGCTTTACTTCGGCCTTGCAGAGAGCAATCTCCCTGAAGCGAACCTCCCTGTAGTTCAGACAAAGCTGACGGGCAGGTTGCGTGAGATATTCATGCCTCTACTCCGGGTGCAGAAGCGAGTACATGGTGACGATCCCCATATGCTGGAGAAATTCGCCGAGGGCCAGCCACAGATACAGATGGAGGAGACATCCTCTACGCTTGAAGCTCGAATCCTCAAGGCTATTAGCTATATATACACCCACTCATCCCACCCGCCATCAGTGCGGATTTATGCAGGAGAGTTAGGAAAGGAACTAAGGGAAGAGCCAAGGGTAGTGGGGAAGACACTGAAAAAGATGGGGCTACACACGAAAAAGTACCATGGGAGGAAATGTCTGAATCTAAAAGAACCAAAGACGCGGAATACGCTTAACAGGCTTCTTAAACAGTACGGCATGGCGCCCTTGGAGAGTTTGGACATGGGAGGAGTTGCAGAGTCCGATGAGGCATAGCAGTAGAAGGAGGAGTCCGCATCTTTGAGAGGGACAGAGACCAAAGATTACAAAGATGTAAAGAATCCCACGTAAGGTTGCTATTCTGGCGTTTTATGCCATTATAAAGTGGAGGTCTCGGCGTATCGGGTAGTGAGGATAAGATCATGCCGTGAGAGGGCCGTATATGGTTAAGGAGAGTGAGAAGAAGAAAAGGATTGGGCCCCCACTTAGAGACTCGCAGAGATGCTGCAGGGAAACCTTGCGGTCTCCGACAGTCTCTCTGAGATGGTAAGAGGAGACCTACGAGTCTTCAATTGTTTCCACAATCCTCAGCCAACCGACATTCTCCACCAATCTGCCCTTCGGAGGATATCAACTTAACCACCTGTGGGGTTTTAGGGTTTTGCGGTGGGTGCTACGCCTTAATCATCCTTAAGTTGACATTCACGAGGCAAAAGTGGGTCATCAAAACCTTTAAAGAAACGTTCTCATGAAATGTCAACAATCTGCAAAGACTTATATACAGTTCAGAGAGGTGAACCCATCCAGACTACAAGACCTGAGCTTGCGGGTGGTGATACTATAGATAACAACAAGCTATCTAGATGGAGGGATATTCTGGATAGAATAGTGGATTCTGTAGTCTATCCTCTTATCATAATTGACGACGCCGGTTCTGTGGTTCTGTGGAACACCGCT
>JAOZNG010000146.1 GCA_029933895.1 archaeon | reverse complement strand
TTTTTTCTGTGCCTGCTCCAGACCAGCAAGACAACAACACCGGATAAACATGCAAGCGAAGACAACAGAAACAACAACAACGCCAGAACCAGCAGGATATTTCCATGCAAGGATATCTCAGGCAGAAGCCCCCTGTCTCCTGAAACGCATCCTGGCCCCACGAGTTCGCCTCCCGGGCAGGGATTAAAGGATTTATCTACACCTCCAGGGCCCCTGACAGCGACCCTGGAGCCGAATTCCTCTGAATCAATCTCACCAGCCATCAACGAAAACACATCAGATGTGGAAACAGAAGCCTCCGCTAGATAAACCCCTCCATAAAACTGCCGGACAACAATCTCCTCGCTCCCGGGGTGGTTTATTGCAGAACAAGAAAAAATATAAACCCATGCCAGGTAGACATCAACATCCGACTTCAGAGGAGGCTGCTGGTAGTGCACAATAACTCTGGACGAAGAAACATTAACGTAGACCTCGCTGATGCCAGCCTCCCTGAGAGAATACTCTATCCGGTCAGCCCTGTCCTCGAAGTCCACCTCCTCCATGGAGAGAGCACATGCATTAGCCAGGAAGGCGATCACCGTCAACGCCAGCATGGTTTTGGTTGCGTTTTTCATTTGAATATCCCGGCTGATACCTGCCGGTCAAGGCACTCCCTCAGGAGCTGCCCCTCAGGGGAATCATCGGGGGCGTCCATGTTCTCTATTAAAACGTCAAGGCAGTGTGAGTATTTAGCGCTCCTCAAGGCCTCATCGATCACCATATCATTCGCTGTGTCAAGGACCACACCCTGTGGATACAGTGCATCCGCACCGGTTTTACCCGATAACACGCTTGTGGCCTTGATTAAGGCATCAAGGTTCTTTATCATCTCCGCCTGCTCAGCATCTATTTTACCCTCAGAAAGCATCAACTCGATGCCTTCCCGCACCTCCAGGTGCGCGCCAGGTTTTTTCACGAAATCGAAGTAGTAGCCCACAGCCCTGAAGAATTTACTCTTCCTGGTGCCCTCACCAAAGAGGTCACCTGTTTTGCCCCACAAGTACTCGAAATAGTTATCCTTAAGGCTCTGGGGTAGATCATTGAAGCGCTCAATGTATCTCCCCACGTCCTCTCGAGTGTTCCCTCTGATGCTCGACAACAACTCCCTGGTCTGGGAGTTATCCAACCCCACATTTCTCACAGCATCCCTGAACTCATTATGCAAGCAAAAACCCATCGCACAGAACCTGCCAGGCGGGCAGCTGACTCCACAGGCCCCGCAGTGTCTGCTGTTGAACTGCAGTATTACCTCACAGCCGTTATCCCTGTTTCTATCACAGTTCCCTCTCCCGGGGAGGCAATAGCAGACACTCTCCAGCACCCCATAGGTTGAGGGGTACGTGGATTCATGACACCATCCCTCATCATTCGGGAAGGTCATGTAATCATCTATGGAGGAGCAGAAGCCTGGAGTGTAGGCGTCAGTGTAACCCTCAGCACAGCCGCACTCGCAGTCATCTCCTGATGAGCCTGAGACATAGACATAGGCTTCACCGAAGTCCTTACAGCGCTGTCTGCAGTCGTCTGCGAGACACTCTATCCGGGTGTCGTAGCCCACCTCCGGATGCCTGAACCAGGACTTCACCTTTGAATACCCTTTCTCGCAATCACACCAGCAGCTCTCCCTGCTGGATAAGCCATCCCAGACGGCATGTGAGCCCCACATCGACCTGCACCACCGGTTACATACTCTCTCATCCTCTATGTATTCATCCCACATAGCTGAAAGCTCCTCAGGGGATAATACCCGACCCAGGGAAGTGTCCGGGCTGGACGCTAACTCCGTCACGGTTGTGGTTGTTGTCGTAGTGGAGGTGGATGCTGTCGTAGTCGTTGTCTCGCCGGGACATAGCTGATCAGGGAGAATACATTCCTCAAGGTAGCTGCTTGGACAGAACGCGCCGCACTTGCTGCGGTCGAAGGATTCGTAGTCAACAGACCTGTAGCATGGATTAGAGTATTTATCCTCTTCGGGGTCATCTATGTTATCCATAGAGCTGCAGATACATGCACGGGTGTAGCTCCAATGTGCATGGGGGCGGGTGTTGCAGTCGCTCTGCACGCAACCAACCCCCGACATCCTCTGCCACTCGAAGCCGGGAGGGCATTCCACGGCAGAAGCTGATATAGATAACAGGAACAAAAGCACGAGAAGAGAAGGTGTTTTCATGGCAGTAATATATTTGTTTTATGGTTATAAATCAGGGAATAACAGGTTCATGTCACCCAGCCCCAGGAGATACATGATGAACAGGGTGATGGACTGGTGGATGAAGTAGATGAACAGGGAATACCGCCCAATAACGCAGAGGAGGGAGGTGATGGGGTGGCTGGAGTAATCCGGGAGGTTATGTCTCCTATCGTATCCCCTGTAGAAATATTTACCCGCAGAGAGATCTAGGAGCACTAGAGCATACCAGGGGATGAGGGGTGCGTAGTCCACGGAACTGAAGCCCTGAGGGGGGAATCCAAGCCATACCAGCCAGGGACCCTCTGCCAGATAAAAAGGCTTCAGGAGCAGGGACATGGAGAGAAGCAGGATGCCGGCTGAGAAAAGAACTCGGGGGTTTTTGTCCAGCGGGGGGATGGAGAGGATGATGGACACCCCGATCAGATGCAGGATGCTGAATAACACGAAATCATCCCCCAAGAAAACCCACGTAACAGGTGCAGCAATTATATGCTCAGACAAGGTAATAGAGATGCAAGGAAAATCAGGGGGAACCATATCAGATCAGTTTCAATAGAGCCTTGGTTTCCCATATCCTGATCATGTCCTGTTTCAGGAAGTGCCTGTCACTGCTCCAGACCCCGTCATTAGATATACTAAGAGCGAGAGCTATGAAGGGAACATCATCCGGGTCTATTCCACCAATGATCCTATCTGCTTCAGTGTATTCTTGTCTATAGCTATCGAACTCTATGACCTGAATTCTTTCCATCAAGGTATCGAGGAGCAGGAAGACATCCTCCTGCGAGAGAGAGGTTTTTCTGCCAATTAAGGGGACGTGTCTTTGTATCTCATTAAGGGTGAAATCAGGGGTATAGAAGAAAAACCGGGGGCTTAGGAGGATCCTCCTGGAAGAAGAATCCCTGATCAGTGCAGAGATGATCTCGTTCGTATCCACGATGAGGATCATTTTAGAAGAGCCCTATGTCTCTCCGCTATTGAGCGCTTAATCTTTTTGGATAACTCTATCGCATCCTTATCGGTCAATTCACTCTCGCCCGTTAATTCATCCAATAGCTCCAGTTTTTCCACATACTCCATCATCGCATTTCTAGCAACCTCACTCCATCTGATCTCAGAGTGTTTCTTTATCCTCTTATGCAGTTTGTCCGGGATGGATAGGGTTATATTTGCCATATGTATAATATGTGATCTCACATATAAAAATAACATCCGCACGCATCCATAAAACGCATCGTGTATGTTTAAACATGATGGTTGTTGATGTGGTTTTTTTCTTTTCGCGTTCTTACCAGAGTATCCTCCATAGATCAAGACCACCTCCCCCTCACACCCACCTACACTCAAAAACAAAAAAGTAAGTAATCAGTTGAGACAACACACCACAGTTATAAGATATATAAACTTATATACCCCATATTATATCATGGAAGTTCTACATTACCCACGATTAGACACCGTGCTGAT
>JAOZNG010000145.1 GCA_029933895.1 archaeon | reverse complement strand
AAAACAAAACACGACACAATAAGGAAATTCCTCAACCTGCTCCTTATCTCTGACAAAACCGCTGACAGGGATGCATGTAATCTAGAGCATGAGCTCAGTCCTGAGACTATTGAGCAACTAACTAAATTCGTAAGGTTCGTTGAGAAGGCGCCAATGTATCCTAAATGGCTTGAGCACTTCAGGGAATTCTGCATAAACGGCGAATATATCTGTGATCACGTCAAGAGTTAGGTTTTTATCTCCTATCCTAACTTTTTTCAGGCGGGATTCTTATATACCTAAAGACATAGTATTTTAGATTAGGCAAAAGAAATTATAAACACCTAAAAATCATCAACCACACCCTGAGGGGTGTGATACGTGAGCAAGAGCATAGCTCTTGCTGCGTGCAGATTCAGCGAAACTGAATCCTGCATGAACCCATAAACACGCTAGAATCTCGAAAAACAAAGAGAGGTGTAAAGGCAGGGTAAGGAATATTACATAATTCCTCCCCAACCTAGAGGTTGGGGGTATCCCTGCGCGTTTGTAATGACAACCATAAAATCACTTGATGAACTGAAACCTAAACAGAAAGGAATAATCATCAAAATAAAAGGCTCCGGAGCAACACACAGGAGACTGCTGGACATGGGTCTGGTGAAAGGCTCCTCCATAGATGTTGAACGAGTCGCCCCCCTCGGCGACCCAATAGATGTAAAAATAAAAGGATACTATCTATCACTCAGAAAAGAGGAGGCATCCAACATCATAGTTGAAGTATAAACAAAAAAAAATGCACGGGAGAGGAATGCACGGAAGAGGTTCCTGTAAGGGAAGTCTCCCGTTAACGATGATTGAAAAAGGGGAGAAGGTAAGGATTACCTCACTATTATGCGGGCGAGGCCTAAGGCACAGGCTAGGTGATATATCCCTCTATGAAGGCGCGATAGTTGAGGTAATAAAAAACGATGCCACGGGACCCATAATACTGAAAGTCCTTGATTCAAGAGTCGTGGTAGGGCGGGGGCAGGCTAACAAGATAATGGTCAGTTCCATATAACAAAATGACGAAGAAGACAACAATAGCGTTGATAGGAAACCCGAACTCAGGGAAGACAACAGTATTCAATGCATTAACAGGCTTAAAACAGCACGTCGGCAACTGGCCCGGGAAAACAGTTGAAAAAAAGGAGGGAAAGTTCACCCACAAGGGCTATGAACTAGAGGTCGTTGACCTCCCCGGAACCTACTCGCTTACCGCATACTCTACTGAGGAACTCATATCACGGAATTACGTAGTTAACGAAAAACCCGATGTTGTTGTTGATATACTGGATAGCACAAATCTTGAGAGAAACCTGTATCTTGCAATACAGTTAATAGAGATGGGGGCGAATCTAGTGCTCGCATTTAACATGTCTGATCTCGCGGACAGTGAAGGTCTGGAGATAAACACCGACTTGATATCTAACTACCTCAATGTTCCGATAATAAAAACCTCTGCCCGTGACGGCTCAGGACTTGATGAACTAAGGGACGCTGTAATCGATGCTGCTGAATCCAGGAAACAGGGTGAAGGAAGAGAAAGAGAACCAACCATAAAGTACGGGAAAGAGGTTGAAGAACACATTGATGAATTTACGGGGTATATAACTGAAAACATAAAACTCCCGGAGAGATATAATCCGAGATGGGTTGCGATTAAACTACTTGAAGGCGACGAGGAGGTTATTAAGCTCGTGGAGGGACTGGATAACACCAGGATTGTTCTAAAAGAATCCATGAGACTGCAGAATCACCTGAAGGCTGTCTTCGGGGAGGATGTTGAAACAATAGTTGCTGACGCCAGATACGGTTTCATACACGGCATGATCATGGAAAGTGTTGAGAGGAAGAGGAGAAAGAAATCCTTCTCCGACCATGTTAGAAAAGCTGTTTCAAAGCCGTTCCGGGGTATATGTCTTGCAGCTGGAGTAATCCTTGGTATGGCGTTTCTTTTCGCAGGCGGACTGATTATGGAGTCAGCTCACGGATTCCTTGAGTCCCATAATTCCCCTCAGTGGTTGATGCTGATACTCACAGACACAATACTCGCAGGTCTTGGTGCAGTTACGGTCTATCTGCCTTTCGCTGTTCTTTTCTTTATCGTTTATGCAGCACTTGAGAGCAGTGGAGTTATCGGGGGAGCGGATTCGTTATCGGATCACATAGACAGGGTGGTAATGAATCGGGTTATCGGAATCCCATTATTTCTTCTGCTTATGTTGATTGCCTTTAATTTAACGTTTGAGATAGCAGCTCCATTGTCTGATGTGGTTGACTGGTTTATCGCAGACGTTATCGGGGGCTTTGTGGAGGGAGTCCTGTTCTCTGTAAATGCACCAGGATGGCTTTTTTCTCTGGCGCTTGACGGTGCTGTTGCAGGCCTCGGCTCTGTTCTGGTGTTTGTGCCGTTTATATTCATGATGTTCCTGATCATCGCAATACTTGAAGACAGCGGGTATATGGCCAGGGCAGCGTTTATCATGGACCGGCTTATGCATAAAATAGGCTTGCACGGTAAAAGTTTCATCCCATTAATCCTCGGATTCGGCTGTAATGTGCCCGCTATTATGGCAACCCGTGTACTTGAGAGCAGGAAGGACCGGATATTGACCATATTAATCAATCCTTTCATGTCGTGTGGAGCCCGCCTTCCAGTGTATCTGCTTTTCGCGGCAGCGTTCTTTACTGGATCAATTAATGTCTTCGGGTTCACAGTGAATACTGAAACAGCCGTAATCTACTCTCTCTACATCCTTGGAATGATTGTTGCAGTGGTTATCGGATTCATATTCAGGAATACGTTGTTTAAGGGGCTTTCATCCCCTTTCGTGATGGAGCTCCCGCCCTACAGGATGCCTACGTTCAGGGGAGTGGTCACCCACACCTGGGAGCGCGGATGGCTGTTCATAAAAAAGGCGGGGACTGTGATATTTGCAGTGGTTATATTGATATGGTTTCTTGCTGCTCTACCTCCAGGGGTTGAATACGGTTCCGAGGGAAGCTATATCGGATGCATTGGGGAGTTTATTTCACCGGTTTTCGCTCCCCTGGGTTTCGGGGACTGGAGAAGCAGCGTCTCATTATTTTTTGGTTTCGTAGCCAAGGAGGTTGTTGTCGGCTCGATGGGTGTCTTATATGGTGTCGGTGATGTTGGGACTCCATCAGGTGAGGCGACTCTGGTCGGGGCGTTGCAGGGCACATTCACACCTCTCAGTGCTTATGCATTCCTTGTTTTCGTGTTACTTTATGTGCCATGCATGGTTGCGGTCGCAACAATAAATAGAGAGATCGGTTGGAGGTGGGCGTTGTTTACTGTGGCCTATACAACGGTTGTTGCATGGGTTGCAGCATTTATTGTTTACCAGGGAGGCCTGCTGCTTGGCTTGAGTTGATGTCTGGGCAGAGTGTACTGGCGCCAATATATTTCTGTTGTGGAATAGCATACCCCGAGTCATCAACAACCAGACCCTAACCCTGGACAACACAGTCATCCACTTGAATGATAGCGACATAAACTTCGGAGACGGAGGAGTCCTAGTATTAGATGATTCAGCAATAATATTTGACTAAAAACATGGGTCTTTATCTCCTTCATCCCAGTTATTTATGTCAGGGTTCGAACTATTTTGGTATGATCACTGCGGGAGCATGATTTTAAGCTCACAGCATATCGATTTATTATAAA
>JAOZNG010000144.1 GCA_029933895.1 archaeon | reverse complement strand
TATCCCCCAAGGTGCGCTAAAAGTATGGTCAACTCAGGGAAAGAATCAAGCACCCTCGTGAAGTAGCGGGGGTGCGCGTATAAATACTTTACGGGCTTTACCTCATCACCTATGTGGAAGGCAACAGCCATCTCCAGCTCCAGGAGCTTCTCGTATATCCTAAAGAGTCTCTCATCATCGGGGTGGAAACGCTGTGCGTTCGGCTGCAGCTTTAATCCCCTGACGCCGTTTTCGTTGAGTCTCTCTATCTCCTCCTCCCATCTCATGTAGTCAGGGTGGATGGAGCCGAAGCATAAAAGCTCCTGGGACTGGACGCTAATGCACCATGTGTTGGAGGAATGCACGTGCTCTTTCCTGTTAGCCACGGTTAAAAGAAGGGATTTCCCCACTCCCGAGGATTTCATCGAATCCTGGAGGCCTTCGATTGTTGCCTCATGCCTGGGCCTGATCCCGTACACCTCCACCATCCGTGGGACAAGCTTCCCTGCTACCTTAACTGGATAAGCATGTGTATGACAGTCTATTAACATCTCCTGCATAGATATATAATAGACTCGCACAAAAAGAAATATCCCCATCTGATGCATGGAAGGAATACCCCAGATGTCCTATTTCGCGGTAGACGGAGGCTGTCTCGATGGGGGTATTATGGAATTGAAATCGGAATAGATAAGGATGTATGACGCTGTTATTTTATCAGGGAACGAGTCCATAGCAAGGGGTGCATTGGAATCAGGTATAAAGCTTGCTACAGGCTACCCCGGGACGCCGTCCACCGAGATACTGGAATACATAGCCGTTAACACTGGAGGTGAGGTGCATGCTGAGTGGGCAGTCAACGAGAAGGTTGCCCTGGAGACGGCTGTTGGAGCCTCCTACAGCGGTGTGAGGGCATTGTGCTGTATGAAGCACGTTGGAGTGAACGTAGCAGCCGACCCCCTGGTTACTCTGGCCTACACGGGAGTCAGGGGAGGACTGGTTCTGGTAGCAGCCGACGACCCTGGAATGCACTCCTCCCAGAACGAGCAGGATTCACGGTTCTATGCGGAATTCGCCAAGATACCTCTCCTAGAGCCATCTGATGCAGGAGAGGCCAGGGATATGGTCCGGGAGGCATTTATCCTCTCAGAGGAAACAGGGCTGCCGGTTATGTTACGCACCCTCACAAGGATTTCACATACAAGCGAGCCAATAGAACTTGAAGCAGTTGAGGAACAGAAAAAACCAGGGCTGGATGTGAACAGGAAGGAGTGGGTTATGGTCCCAGCCTGCGCGAGATTAAGACATAAAATATTGAACCAGAGACAGGAAAAGCTGCTGGAGTATTCAGATAAATCAAGATACAACAGGGTAGTGGAGGGAGGCAATGAGGTGGGAGTTATATCCTCAGGGATATGTTTCAGCTACGCCATGGAATTCCACAAGAAAGACTATTCTGTGCTTAAGATTGGCTCCTATCCGTTGCCGGAAAAGGTTTTAAGGAATTTCCTAGAGGGTAAGGAGGAGATTCTGGTGCTGGAGGAGGGAGAGCCTTTTATTGAAGAGAGGGTAAGATGCATGCACCCTAACGTTAAGGGCAGGGGAACAGGTGATATCCCATTAGAGGGTGAGTTGACGCCTGATATTGTTTCCCTAGCGCTTGGAGGGGAGGTGGGGAAAACCAGGGGAGCCAGCATGGAACTGCCTCCAAGACACCCCGTGATGTGTCCTGGATGCCCGCACAGAGGAGCTCTCTACGCACTCAAAAAAAACCAGCCCTCGATTGTTGCAGGAGACATCGGCTGCTACACCCTGGGAGTGCAGAAGCCTCTTGAGGCAATAGACACCTGCCTCTGCATGGGAGCCAGCATAGGTAAAGCAGCGGGGTTAAACCATTCAGGGATAGAGGGGGTGGCTGCCGTGATAGGTGAGTCAACCTTCCTTCACTCGGGGATTACCTCACTGATGAGCGCCACCTACAACCAAGCTAACATTCTGGTGCTTATATTGGACAACAGTACCGTTGCGATGACGGGACAGCAGCCCACACCAGCGACTGGAGTGAACATCAGGGGTAACAGAACAGGGAGGATATCCATTGAGGAGGTATGCAGGGCCTGTGGAGTGGATTCCGTGGACGTGATAGACCCCCACAGGGTTAATGCGATGAGGGAGCTTATAGGGAAGAGGCTTAGGCAGGATGGAGTTAAAGTCATAGTATCGAGAGCGCCATGTGTTATGCTGGAAGGCGTTGTTAGAGATGAACGTTATGTTGTGGGAGACTGTAGTGCCTGCAAGAAATGTTTGGAGCTGGGTTGCCCTGCTCTGGATTTCAACGAGAGAGAAAACAGGGTGGTGATATCGCAGCTATGCACTGGATGCGGTATGTGCGCCGAAGTATGCCCCCTTGATGCTATAAAAAAGCGAAATGAAATCTGATATCCTGATTGCCGGCGTGGGAGGGCAGGGAATAATGCTAGCATCGAAGATACTCTCTAATGCAGCGCTGAAGCAGAGACTTAACGTAAAGAAGGCGGAAACCCACGGGATGGCGCAGAGGGGGGGCTCGGTTGTAACTCACGTGAGATTAAGCGACTCGGAGATACACAGTCCATTAATACCTAAAGGTGGTGTGGATGTGTTGATTGCCTTCGAGCCCCTTGAGGCCCTGAGGTACCTGGACTATGCCAGCAAAGAAACCTTCATTGTGGTTAACTCCACTCCCATAGAGATAGACAACTACCCTGGGATGGATGATATTCTGGAGGAACTCGAGGAGAGAAATACCTTGGTGGTGGATGCGCTTGAATTAGCGAGGAATGCAGGTAATGCCTTAACCCAGAATACTGTTTTATTGGGTGCATCCTTAAATCATCTCCCCCTGAAGAGGGAGGTTATGGAGGAAACAATCAGGGAGACTGTTAAGAGAGCAGTGGACGAGAACCTGAAGGCATTCCAGCTGGGCGTTAGGGCCTGAAGCACTCCCTGACATCGTCCGTCTTTTTAACCTGCCACATACCTCCATCCGTTTATCTCCCCGGGACAGTGTGGATGGTTTAAAAGGTTTCTATCTGAATAACTTACATGAGGTTTCTCTTGCTTTATTTCATGGTATTTTTTTTGGCCTCCTTCTCCAGCGCAGCAGAGGTTGCCCTGGTGGTGACATTACCCAACAATTACTCATACATCAAGTGCGTTAACGTGCCAGGTAACGCAGACGGCTTTGATTTAATAAATAAGGCTGATATCGAAACAGGCTGGGGATACAATAGGGCCAGGGGACATTACCCTGCCAGAATTCTGGGGTATGAATGCCCCCCGGATGGGTGTATACTGTATGTCTCCAGGGGAGGGGACTGGGTCAGGGAGGACGGCTTCGATCGTGGGTTGTCCTGCAGGCAACACTATTGTGCAGAGGATGGCGACATCGCAGCCCTCGGTTACGGGGGGACGCCGCCTGATTTCGGATTCAGGGAAATCTGCCTGGAGGAGCTGCCCTCAACTGCTGGCGGCTTGACTGGTAAAGTTATTGTTTCAGAAATCGGCGACATCCCGGTAATAACAAGCCTGCTGTTGATTACCTTACTGGTTGTTTATTTCATATACAGGTACTGGTGAAACAAAAGATGGCTGAAATAGGAGCATTGGTTGTAAGCTACGGATCCAGGGGCGTCAGCTACATAGATGCCCTCCACAGGAGCAGTAGATACGATGTTGACTTGTATATAGCGGACAAGCAGAATAACCCA
>JAOZNG010000143.1 GCA_029933895.1 archaeon | reverse complement strand
GTCAAATATCAGGAAACTGTTTTCTTCTGAAACCAGGGTAGATACCTTGATGCTTAAGTCAACGAGATTTCTGGGGTCGTCTACGTAGATATTTCTCTGATTGTCTTCAACATCAAGGCCTGCTGGCTTGGATACTGTGTCCACGAAAAACAGGTTTTTGTGGTTTATCTTTTTTCTCTCCAGCGAATTTCTTATTCTTTCACAGGATCTGTTTGTTGATATATATATCCCCCGTGGGCTGGAGAAGGATTCCACCAGCTCGGGGAGGGTTTCATTGTATCTCTCAAGGCTGATGATCATTAAGGTGATTTCTTTATCGGGAATCATTTTCTGGTTAATTATTTCTTTGGTAAAGATATATGCATTATCTATTGTAAATTTATTTAACAGTTTTTTCCTTCCAATAAATGGTGTTAACACAATAATACGATAACATATAACTATATCAACATACCAATATATTAGTACTAAAAAAGTATAATATAAGAAACAAAATGCTACGGCACAGGAAAAAACCCCTACCCATAATACTATTCACAACACTTCTTTTTATAGCAATTCCCTCCAATCATGCATTCGCCTTTCAGGATTTAGGGATGTCCCTGGATAAGGAGGCTTATTACTTAAGTGAGGATATTTATGTGTTAATCTCAGGCCCCCCGGGAGCAGCCTTTAGTGTGAGGGTAATCAGCCCTGAGGGCTGGATTGTTTTTTCTGATGGGGAACAGACTAATCTGCATGGTTTATCTTATCTGCACCTGAACGGGTTCACAGAACCCGGGTTGTATACGATAACGTTGGATTCAGGGGATGTTGTTCTGGTGGAGCATTTCATGGTCTTTGATCCGTTCCAGATAACATCAACAACTACGACCGCGGTCCTGCCTCATGTAACGTCAACGGTAACCACGTCATCAACGATGTCTGTTTCTACCCTGACCTCCACATCCTCTCCAGTAATCTCGTCAACGACAACAACCACATCAATGTCTACCTTAGCTATAACATCAACGGTCTCAACAGATTCAACGTACAAGGGTCTGGCAGCGATAGTACTCTCAGTTGATTTCGTAAATGATACGCGCATGGAGGAACCTAGATTAATCCCAGAAAAAAAACACTTCAGGGCTGATGAGAATCCAGAATTCGAACTGAAGGCTATCACTGCAGGTATTGAGGCATTATCCACTCCTTCAGCCCCCAAAGCATATCTCGAAGACAGTGCAGGGAATCCAGTGGATGTGAAGCCAGTAATCAGGAGAGCAGGAAACAAATACAACATAATGATACCCCCTAAACGAGAAATAAGACCCGGCCTATATAAACTGGTGGTGGAATCCGGAGGAAGCGAGGAAGAGCTCTGGTTCACATGGGGCCTGGTTTCAGTTAACACAAGGAAAAGCATGTATCACCCGAACGAGACCGCTGAAATATTGATGGTGGTTCTGAACAAAAACGGCTACTTGGTCTCCAACGCAGAGATTAAATTAACGGTAACTGCTCCCGATAACAGAAAAACAGTTCTCTCAACCACAGATAAAACAGTAACCGAAACAAGAAAAGGCATATATGAAGCCATCTATACACCCGGAACCGAAGGAAACTATACCTTATCTGTTGTTGCGAAAACAGATGTTACTGTATCAATGAAATCATATTTCACCGTGAAGAACCACTATGAATTCGATATCCTGAGGGAGACACCAGCAGTAATAGACCCCCGGAAGGGATTATTTAAATCAGAGATAAGGATAATAACATACATTAACTCGACAAAATTCACCTTCAGAGAATATCTCCCGGAAGAACTCAGGGTAAGTGACACCAATGCAGAGACCTCAACCACAGACGATACCAGAACCCTGGAATGGCATAACGTAACAAATAACTCCCTTCTCTCTTATTCAGCTCAGGCACCATTGATATGGCCCCACCTCTACCAACTCGGCCCCGCCCAGATAAATTACGACAACAAGACCTTTACTGAGGCTCGCCCATGGTATCTGGCCGTCGATCCCTCCACTGCATGGTCAGTTCAGTCCGGGACAACAACAATCACGGCAGGCAATACTCAGATAGATGTTTCTCTCGGGACAGCAATTAATACTTCACGGTCATTTCTTTTAATGGATTCATCAGGCGACAGTGGTGCACGAAACCCTGCGAGACATCAGGCTACAGGCTATATCCTGAATGCAACCACCCTCAGATTTAATAGAGACAGCTCTCTTGATGACTGCCAGATATCATGGTTTGTTGTTGAGTGTCCGCTTGGTAAATGCTCCGTCCAGCGCGGGGAGATAGTTATAGCAGCTGCAGGCACATCCAATACAGCAGATATAGCCTCGTCGGTAAATACCTCCCGGTCCTTTGTCCTACTTAATTCCAGGACAAATGATGATGACAGCCTCAATTATGAATCCTATAAAGGATATGCTACAGGGGAACTCCAGGACAACGACACTGTTCTATGTGAAAGAGCTGTTTCAGGAACATATAACTGCGTATGCCGGTATGAAGTTGTTGAATGGGAACCTGAAATTAGTGTTCAGACAGGTGAAATAACGCTTACGAGCGGCCTCAACAATATAGCTGACAGTATCCCCACCCCAGTCGTAATGAATCGAACATGGCTCTATTTCAGCTATGATGCCTCCAATAACGGACTTGAGCAAACCGCAATAGGGGGGTGGTTGGAAAATGAAACATCGGTTAGATTTGAGAGACATGACTACGGGACTTTTACGAACAGGATCCGGTGGTATGTTATCGAGCTTCCTAATGGGACATCAGCCCAGAGGGGATACGTTAACAGACGAACTGTTACAACTGATCTGACCTATGACATTACAATAGCAGCTGTCAACCTCAATCGGGGTTTCTCTTTTGTTACGTCAACATGTGATGGAACCGGAACACTGTTTCCAAGAACTAGATGGATAGAGAAATTTATTGATTCAACAACACTTCGGGTTCAGAGATGGTACAGCGGTCAGGAACATGAACAGTTTTGGCAGGTTATAGAGCTCCCTGAGCTACATCCCCCGGTTGTAGCCGCGCCGGAGACGTATACGTCCACCCTGACAGAGAAAACAGCATTTGAGGCAGGGGAAGTAGTCAGGATACGGGTGAATGTGACAGATGCGGATGGAGCCTCAGACATAGACGCCTGTCTGATAACGATAACGAACCCCCAGGACTCCATTAAAATAGACAATGAGTCCATGACGCAGGTTACATCCATTCCTGATGGATACATCTATGAATACAATTACAGTATTCCTTCAGGAACAGCATCCGTGGGGAACTGGACCATTGATGTCTGGGCGAATGATAGCGTGGATGATTCAGATATAAACACCAAAAAATTCAGGGTGCAGCCGGTAGTGCAAACAGATAAAACAGATTATCTTGTTGTTGAAACAGTGAATATCAGCGGATACGGCTGGGATATAAATTCCGATGTCACCCTGGATTTAGAGGACCCCAACGGCGACTCTGCCTCGGGATATCCCAGGAACGTTACCTCAGACGCCAACGGAAATATAACTGACTCATATCTGATACCGGTTAATGCAATTGGTGGAATCTATAACCTGCTGGCTTTCGATCCAGGCAACCCCGGCATAAATGACACAACCTCATTTAATGTCACGGCATTACTTGTTCAAACAGACAAACAGGAGTATATCAGAGAGGAGACTGTCTACATTACCGGGACAGGATTTAGTGCCAATGTTAATG
>JAOZNG010000017.1 GCA_029933895.1 archaeon | reverse complement strand
GTCTGCGGGGCATTCCATTATATGTAGCATTCATTCACTCAGAGGATGGGGCTAAGATTCTGGAAATCAACTCCAGGGGAGGGGACCCCGAGATACAGACCATTATGCCCTTGATACAGGACGACTTCGTTGACTTATGCCTGGATATGATAGACGGAAACCTTAAATCCATCAACATGCGGGAGAAGGCCTCTGTGCTGATATACAAGGCTCCTCCAAACTATGGGGGATTCAGGGACAGGTTCCCTGAGAGGGTGGATGAAACCAACACAGGCACGGAATTAGACCTGAGCAGGGCCTTGAAGCTTAAGGAGAGATACGGGGATGATTTGTGGATTTATCCCGGCTCTATGGAGGTGGGATGTGACGGCAGACTCCATGCCATGACCTCGAGGACGGTCTGCTGCATAGGTGTGGGAGACAGCATAGAGGAGGCTAGAAATATATCCATGGAAGCAATCAAGGGAATTAAGGGTGGAGGTTTATGGTACAGGAGAGATATCGCCTCAGAACAGCACATAAATAAAAGTATCGAGCACATGAAGAGCCTAAGGAGTTAAAGCATTCCTCCTCTCCTTCACTATGGGGAGTATGTCCCTGAATTCATCTGTTCCGGCCTTCTCCAGAAGCTCATAGATTAGCATTTCAGTGGATGCTACCACAGCGCCTGCATTGTTTAAGCGCTCCACAGCCGCTTCACGGTCCCCTCTCCTGTGGGATGAGACCGCATCAACTGCCAGATACACTTGGTAGTCGTTTACAATTAAATCCAGGGCGGTCTGTATTACACAAATATGGGCTTCTATACCACACAAGATAATATTGGAGGGAGATGTTCCCTGGAGGATTTCCCTGAACCCATCATCCCGGTAAGAGCTGAAGTATTCCTTCACCACCGGGTTATAAAGGCTGTGTCTCTCGAGAACCTCCCTGATCTCTGCTACCGTGGAGCCGAGCTTCGCCTGCTCGGTCACCTGAACAGGTAAACCCAGGATACAGGCTGCCTCAACCAGGGCCTTGATGTTTACTATAACCCTCTCTCCTCCATGGATGGAATCCATGAGTTTATCCTGAACGTCCACAACCAAAAGCATTGACTGCTCCCTCTCCAAAGTCATTTTTTCACGCTGCTTAGGGTGGTCAATCCCTCGGGTATTACCGTAACCCTGGCCTCATCCCCCATTTTTTCAAAAGCCTTCCGGAGGGCCTCATCCGGTGTTCCCGCATAACCCAATCTATAGGTTTCCCTGACCTCCTGCTCGGGAATGGATGATACAAGGATTATGTCAGCTTTCTCCATGGCCTTCAACTGATAGTAAGCCTTATGCCCCCCTATATTGAATTTCTTGCCTAATTCCCTCTGTATTATCTCCTTTGTCTCGTATTTCTTCATCCACTTCTCGTAGTTCCTAGCTCCGACACCGTCCCCCACGCCCTCCCTGCACTCTGCGACAAGAATGATCACTCCTCCATTTTTCACGACATCCAGGCCCAGATGCAGTGCCTTGTATGCTTGGTAGAGGTCTATGTCATGCGGGCTTCCGTTTGCTGCCGTAACCACGATATCAGCTTTCTCCGCTGTTGTTACCTTGTAGGCTTCGTCCACCAGCTCAGCCCCCTTTCTCAAAACAGAATCAAAGTATCCGGAGAATGCCCCCAGAATACCCTCCTCGGTCTGCATTATGTTTATGGTGTAATCCACATCAGCCATCTCAGCTGCTTCGGTCATGCTCTCGTGCATGAGGTTGCCGTCTAGTTTCCCTGGTCTGGAGTTTGGATGGAAAAAATTCCGCTGGTAATTGTCCTGTATTGTTTCATAGCTTGAAACACCAGGCAGGATGGATTTCCTGCCTCCGCCGTAGCCTGCAAAGTAGTGGACCTCAACATCACCTGTAAGAACCTTGACATCAGCCTCGTAAAACACCCTCTTGATGTGGACGGGGGTGCCTCTGCTGGTGTCTCCAATGTAAACGAAGTCATCTCCCCAGCAGTCATTGCTCACGTATTTAATCCTTGAAGCGATATCCCTCCCTAAAAGCCTTGCTGCCTCCTCATCTCTTACAGTGCGGTGGCTTCCGGTGGCGAATATGAGTGTTATGTCCCCGTCTCTTACCCCTGCAGAATAGAGTTCCTCCAGCAGGGGGGGTAGTATCTGGTCTGTGGGGCAGGGTCTGGTGTGATCATCCACTGCGATAGCAACAGCATCTCCCTTTTTTGCAACGTCCCTGAGTCTCCTGGTTTCTATTGGATTCCGGATGGCTTCTCTGATGATGTCATCTGGGTTTCTTTCTATCTTCAGTTCCTTTGGTCTAAGAACATCCAATAGATTCTTTTCCGGCACATCAACAGAAAGTTCCTTTTCACCATAGGGTAGCAATAATCTCAGGTGGACGGATAATTATTGTACGACGGGATCCTTAAAAATTCTAAGAGCCGGGTGTTCCTCCATCTACACTACCCTCCCTTAGTTCACTTCCGTCTCTGATAAGCGTTTTGCCGTTTCCATCGGCACCAATTGAATTTATGTAGAAGATGGAATCAATCTCATTACCATCCCTTTTATCCAGCAACCGCAGGGTTAAGGCGGAATTCGATAAACCAGAACCAAAGGAGGAATCAATCAAAACTCCATCATAGGATGAATGATCTTTCAGGAAGGAATCAGGGTTGTCTGCGATGACAGCATAATCACCCTGCTCTAAAACCATTCCGCCCTGGTACTCCCTCAGTAGATGCTGGGTTTTTACACCGTTTATCCTCTCCTCCTCAAGACGCCAGTTGCTCAGGTCAACTCTATCAGCCCTTGCATAAATCTCCACCCACTCCCTCCCGGTATCGGAGCCGGGGAGGTCATACATTACCTCAGTAATCAATATGGAGCCATGTAAAACAGTGGATGAGGTTGTTGTGGATGAGGAAGTTGAGGTAGAGGAGAGTGTGGTGGAGGAAGAAGTTGAAGTGGTGGATGAGGATGTGGTTGAAGTGGAGGTTGAGGTGGTTGAGTTAGGGAGGGGTGTGGTGGAGGAAGAAGTTGAAGTGGATGCAGGGGTTGATGTGGAGGTGGTGGACTCCCCTCTCAGGATTGCGCTCAACTCATCCACCAGATTCAGGTCGGAATCCCAGAGGTAGGCTGTATCACCGTCATTATTCCAGACGCCCCCATCCCTGCTCCAGTAGAGGTCGGTGGGTGAATCAATTCCTGAACCAGTGTGAATCCTCACAAGGGTATTGGGGAGTAATTTAAACCCGTTAGGAAACAGGTAAGTGTGGTCATCCCTATCCCTCAGAAACCAGCCGCTTAAATCCATCAGGGAGCTGTCGTAGTTTGCTACTTCCACATACTCCTCAACCAGATCCAATCCCACAATCCGTATCCCTGCCGGAGGTGATGTAGTGGTTGATGTGGAAGTTGATACAGTCTTCTCTGTTGTTGTGGAGGTAATTCCGCATTCATCGTAGTCCTCCACCACATGACCGTCAGGGCAGATATATTTCGTTATCAATGTTGTGGAAGGTTTGGGTTCAGGACACTCGTCCGGGTCCCCCACCACCCTCCCATTGGGGCAGACGTAGCGGTCTGTTTCAGGGCAGTCGCTTTTGTGAGATACCACACTACCGTCATGGCATATGAATTTTGTTTCAGGCTGGCTGCTGAGACAGCAGGTAAACAACACCAGCAGGATGAGAACCAAGTGCCTGGATTCCATGATATTAATTTATGAAGAGATTAGGTAAAAAGGGATGCGAGTAATACAGCAGCTAATCCACCTGCCAGGGTAGCCAGGAAGTTAACTGTATGCTTGTCTATCAGGTTTCTCTCAACAACCGCCCCCAGAAGGCTGTCGATGTTGCAGCCTGCGAAACCAGCTAATGTGCCAACATAGAGGTATGATATCTCATGTGTGAGGAACACGGGAATCAGGGACAGGAGGAAAGCACCTGCCATGGAGGCTATTGTGCCATGAGCTGACACCGCACCGCTTGTTCCCACCCTGACCCTCTTTCTCGGGTTTGTTATCAGGCGAGGTTTCTTGTCATAGATCTGACCTATCTCCGTTGCAAAGGTATCTGCTGTGGCAGTGGCCATCGCCCCCACAAAACCATACAATAGCAGGAAGTTTCCTGTATAGTAATACATGAGGGAATAGATTACTGCAGAGGCACCGTTACCGAAGACATTTTTGTATGTCCGGACTTCCTGGCCCACACCGTCTCTCTCCTTCTCACCCAGCTTGTATTTACTGACCAGGTTTCCTACGATAAAGAATGCTAGGACGATGTAGATCCAGTACCATAAATCCCCCAGGGATGTGAATATGAGAACCCCCACAAAACCAGAAGCAAACAGGGCTGTTAACTCAATCTTCTTCCTCAGGTAGGCTGAAACAAGTACCAATACACACAAAAATACGGTAACCCAGAGATATAAGCCCATCTTAAAGAATAGAGTGGAGGACATAAAAATAACAGTTTTTAGTGCTCTGATGTAATGTTTTAACATTCACATTTGAGGTGAGCTAGATGTCGTACACTGTCGAAGTCAGGATTGAATTAAAGAAGGGAGTTATTGACGCGGAGGGAGAAACCGTCAAGAAATCACTTAACCTTCTGGGGTACAGGGTAGAGGACGTGAGCACCGTAAGAGTGTACGTCATAGAGCTGGAAGCAGAATCAGGGGAAGAGGCTGTTGGGGAAATAAATGAGGCCTGTAAGAGATTACTCGCCAACCCCGTTATACAGAACTACCGTGTGACGGTAAAATGAGCATGTACCGGGCGATCACCGACGGGGTGTATGAGATAAACCTGCTGGATTCCTCGGATGAGGAGATGGAGTCCATGAGCAGAGACAGGAACCTGGGCCTGAGCATCAGGGAATTAAGGGAAATCAAGAAACACTTCCAGAGGGAGGGAAGGAACCCAAGTGATGTGGAACTGGAGGCCTTCGCCCAGAGCTGGAGCGAGCACTGCTGCTACAAGACCAGCAAACCCATCCTGAACGAAAGCGTTTTCAAAACCAAGGCCCCGCAGAACATCTGCGTTATCTCAGAGGATGCAGGAGTGGTGGATTTCAATGAAAACTATGCTTATGTCGTCGCCCTTGAGAGCCACAACCACCCCTCGGCGCTGGACCCCTACGGTGGGGCGGCGACAGGCATAGGAGGGATTCTCAGGGACGTGGTCTGCATGGGAGCGCAACCTGTGGCACTAGTTGACCCCCTGTTTTTCGGGCCACTGGACTACGACTACAGAAAAATCCCGGAGGGAGTGAAGCATCCGGAATTCCTGTTCAAGGGTGTGGTCTCTGGTATCGCCGCATACGGTAACCGTGTTGGCATCCCAACCATAGCCGGGATGGTGGAGTTCGACGAAAGCTATGTCGGCAACTGCCTGGTTAACGTGGGATGCATTGGCATAGTCAGGAAGGATGGGATAATCCACAGCCGGGCTGGATACGAAGGTGACGTCTACGTTCTGGCTGGAGGCAAGACCGGCAGGGATGGAATCCATGGGGTAACCTTCGCATCCGCTGAATTAGATGAGGATAGTGAGGAGAAGGACATTCCTGCTGTGCAACTGGGTTATGCTATAATGAAGGAGCCCTTGATGCACGCGTGCCTAGAAGCCAGCAAAAAAAAGCTCTTAACCGGGATGAAGGACTTTGGGGGTGGAGGGCTTTCCTGCGTGTCCGCTGAAATGGCACACTCGGGGGGCATGGGAGCACGCGTATACCTTGATAGAGTACCGTTGAAGGAGGAGGGTCTTAATCCATGGGAGATCTGGGTCTCCGAGAGCCAGGAGCGGATGATGCTGACCGTGAAGCCGGAGAATGTGGAGAAGGTTTTGGATATATTCGATTTCTGGGATGTTCCAGCGGTGGTGGTGGGGGAGATAGATGACAGCAACAGAATAAAGGCCATATATAACGGAGTGACTGTCCTGGACCTGGACCTGGATTTCCTGTTGAAGGGTGTGGTATATGAGAGACCCCACAGGTTTGTGGATAGAGGCTGCAGGGAGGGGGAGTTCAGGATGCCTGACCTGGAGGAAAGCTGTCTGAGAATACTGGGCTCGCAGAGGGTGGGCAGCAAAGCCTCCGTGATCAGGAGATACGATCACGAGGTGAGAGGTAATACAGTTATCAAGCCCATGCAGGGCGTAGTGAATAAACAATCCCACGGGGATGCCGCAGTAATTAAACCATTAGACAACAGCTTCCAGGGATTATCTGTTACAACAGACGTGAACCCTCACTTCTGTAGGCTGGATCCCTACTGGGGAGCTGCCTCTGCTGTTGAGGAGGTGGTTAGGAACCTGGTTTCAGTGAACAGTCTCCCGCATTCTATGGCGGACTGCCTGAACTTCGGCAACCCCGAGAAGGAAGACAGGCTCGGGGACTTCAGGAAATGCTGTGAAGGCCTGTACTTTGCTGCCAGCTCATTCAGGCTGCCTTTCGTGTCCGGTAATGTCTCATTCTACAACGAAAGTGCTTCGGGTGCTGTGGCCCCGACACCATCCCTTCTGGGGATAGGAATAGCCCGGGATGTCAGGAAATGTGTGACAGCTGACCTTAAGAGGAGAGGTAATCTCCTCTATCTGGTGGGGGAAACACGGAGGGAGATGGGTGCCTCTGAATACTACCGGATTCTGGGCCTGGATGGTGGGAGAGTCCCCAGGGTTTACCCTGAGAGGGTTATGAAGGGAATGGATTCCCTGCTGGATTTGATGGATTCCTCCAGGATAAGGGCATGCCATGATTTATCAACTGGCGGTCTCTTCGTTGCCTTAGCGGAGATGTGTTTCGGAGGAGATCTTGGAGCCAGAGTAGACCTGCATGGTATGGGAGACCTGAGAAGTGACTTCAAATTCTTCAGTGAATCAAACGGCAGATGGCTGGTTGAGGTAAGGGAGAGAGACTCTCAGATGGTGGAGGATAAACTGAATGCTCTGCGGATTGGGGAGGTTAATAAGGAGAAGAGCCTTGATTTATCGGATAATAAAAACAGGGTATGCCTCGATTTGGGGGAGCTGAGGGAGAAGTGGATGAACGCTATAGATTGGGAGGAATAAGATGCCGGACGTGTGTGTTTTGCTGATTGAGGGAACCAACTGCGAGGAGGAAACAGGGAGGGCCTTCAGGGAGGTGGGCTTGGATGTTGAGCTGGTGCACCTGAAACAGCTTACCGGGGACTGCAGCAGTGAACGTAGAAGGAATCTATTCGACTACAGGACCCTGGTTTTCCCCGGGGGCTGGAGTGCTGGAGACTATGTCAGGGCTGGGGCGATATTCGCCGCAAGAGTGAAGTCCAGGCTGGGGGATGAACTCAGGGAGTTCGTGGAATCAGGTAACCTGGTCCTGGGGGTATGTAATGGGTTTCAGATACTGACGGAGACGGGGCTGTTGCCGGCATTTAACGGGATGAGTGAGGCTCCGGTGGCTTGTTTAACAAATAACCTGTGCTCCAGCTTCCAGTGCAGGCCCGCCTACCTCAGGCATGTAAACAGGAGCCCGTTCACTGCTAAACTGGATCTGGATGAAGTAATCCAGATTCCTGTAGCCCATGCAGAGGGCAGATTCACCTTCGGCAGGGGGGGGGATGGACTGCTGGAGGAGCTGTTGGAGAATAAGCAGATTGTTTTCCGTTACTGCAGGGGTGATGGCTCAGATGCTGCTGGGGTATTTCCATGGAACCCAAATGGCAGCTTGTACGATATCGCCGGAATCTGTAATCCAGAAAGGAATGTGTTGGGGTTGATGCCTCACCCGGAGAGGGTAATCCACAGGATACAGGAGGCGGACTGGACGAGGGAATCAGGCAGGGATTACGGTGATGGACGGGTGTTGTTTGAGAGTGTTGCAGAGCACCTGAAGAAGATATGATATTGTAGATTCAATCCGTGCAGGGTTTGTGTGTGGCTGAGTGAATTGGGTGAATGCGTGCCGCATCCAACCTGAATCGATGCTCGGTTTCAAGCATTAAATGGGTTCAGTAATTTCCTCTTGCCCGGTGGATGCCGTTAGCAGGTCATTTTTATACTTTAATATACAATATATTGTATAAGAATATCTACGCACCACAATATATTGGATATACTGATTAACGGTGAAATGCCCATACTGCGACTCTTCTGAGACCCGGGTTGTTGACTCACGGGAATGTGAATCCTACGCAATCAGGAGAAGAAGAGAATGCGTGGGCTGTAAAAAGCGATTCACCACCTACGAGAGATTGGAGTTGACTCCACTCTATGTAATCAAGAAAGATGGTGGGAGGGAGGAATTTAAAAGGGAAAAACTGAAGGCTGGAATCATGAAGGCCCTGGAAAAAAGGCCCATAGAAATAGAGAAGGTCGAGGAAATGATTGATGGAATAGAAGAACGGGTTCGCCAACTTGGTAAAAAGGAGGTAAAGAGTTCAAGGATCGGTGAGATTACCATCAAAGAACTTAAGGAATTAGATCAGGTAGCATACATACGATTTGCCTCAGTCTATCGTTCTTTCGCCGACATAACCCTATTCGAGAAAGAGTTAAAAGATTTGATGGAAAGAAAATGACACCAGAAAAAATTATAAAACGGGATGGTAGAAAAATTAAATTCAGGCAGGAGAAGATAACTAACGCTATTTTCAAAGCGTTCATGGCCACAGGGGAGGGGAGAAAGAAGGATGCTAAAGAGATTTCAGATACTGTAGTAAAAAAGTTAGAAAAAAGCAGGAGAACCCCACAAGTTGAGGAAGTCCAGGATTTAGTAGAGATCACCTTAATGAGCCTCGGTTATTATAGAACAGCTAAGGCATACATCCTCTATAGAGAACAACACAAGAAGATAAGGGATGTTGTGGGACTTATCCATGATGTAGCGGTGGTGGAGGATTACTTAGAAAGAGAAGACTGGATGGTTAGAGAAAATAGTAATATGACCTACTCCCTGCAAGGATTAAATTGCTATCTCTCCTCCAGAGTAGTCTCCCATTATTGGCTTCAACAGATCTATCCCCCCAATATAAGGAATGCCCACACTGCTGGAGACTTCCACATCCATGACCTCGGCATCCTGGGAGCTTATTGCGTGGGCTGGGATCTCCCTGATCTCCTGATGAGAGGGATTAAGGGCGTTTCCGGGAAGATAGAATCCAAGCCAGCTAAACACTTTAAATCAGCTTTAGGTCAGATGGTGAATTTCCTCTACACCCTACAGGGAGAGGCGGCTGGAGCCCAGGCATTCAGTAACGTCGACACCCACCTATCTCCTTTCATCAGATATGATGGACTGAACTATGATGAAGTTAAGCAGGCTATGCAGGAGTTTATCTTCAATCTAAATGTACCTACTCGTGTCGGCTTCCAGACGCCTTTCGTCAATTTTACTTTAGACCTTCAGGTTCCAGAGTTCATGAAGGATGGGGTAGTAATCATCGGAGGAGAACTCCAATCAGAAAGATTTGGTGATTTCCAAGAGGAAATGAACATGTTTAATCGGGCATTTGGCGAAGTGATGGTGGGGGGAGATGGAAAAGGACGGCCCTTTACCTTCCCCATCCCCACCCTGAACATTACCAAAGACTTCGACTGGGGTGAGCGGAATTATGAGCCCCTGTGGGAGATGACTGCCAAGTACGGGATCCCCTATTTCTCCAACTTCGTGAACTCGGATATGTCACCGGATGACGTCAGGAGCATGTGCTGTAGACTGAGGCTGGATAAGAGAGAATTGAAGAAGAGGGGCGGGGGTTTGTTTGGAGCAAATCCTCTGACTGGATGTTATGATAAAAAGACAGAAATTCTCACGGAAGATGGGTGGAAGTTCTTTAAAGACCTGACTAAAGAGGATTCTGTATTTACTTTAACCAAAAATAACAAAATTGAATTGCATAATCCAAAAAGGCTTTTTGAATACAACTATGAAGGTGAGATGTATGAATTCAAAACAAAGTCTTTGGATTTGGTAGTTACATCCAATCACCGCATGGTTGTGGATCAGGTGCAAAGCAATAAAAGAAAATTTGTTCAGGCCAAGGACTTTGATGTTAATAATCAGCGTATTCCAAAGCAAGGTATCTGGGAAGGGAAGGAAGAGAAATGGTTTATCCTGCCTAGAATTGAGTTTATAAAATATGGCAGACAGGGAAGAACTTCTTATCCAGTAGTTAGGGATTCATTAAGGATAAGGATGGATAACTGGCTGAAATTTTTTGGATTCTGGCTGGCTGAAGGTTGTACTGACAATGAAAAGATAGCTAAGAGACATGGATACAGAGTAGTTATTAGTCAGACAAATAAAAAGAAAAAAAAGGAGATCAGAAGGGTTTTAGATGAACTACCCTTTAATTATTACGAAGAAAAAGATAATCTTGTAATCTGCAATAAGCAACTCTGGACATATCTGCGACAATTTGGTGATACATATACAAAATGTATTCCCAAAGAAATCAAAGAGTTAAGTAAAAGGCAATTAAGGCTTTTATTTGACTGGATGGTAAAAGGTGATGGGCATCTAAGAAAAACTACTGGACAGATTAATTACTGGACATCCTCTAAGAAATTAGCAGATGACCTACAGGAAGTAATTCTAAAACTGGGGTGGTTAGGGACATCAATCCCCCGAAAGAAAGAGAACTCTCAGATTAAAGGAAGGAAGATTAAATCTGGAATTGTTTATACCCTCGGGGTTCAAAAGGCCAAACATTACAGGCTAAGAAAAGAAAATATTAAGAAGATAGATTATAAAGGAAAGGTTTTTTGTTGCGAGGTTAAAAACCACACCGTTTTTGTTAGAAGGAATGGAAAAGTCTGCTGGTCTGGGAATTCGATCGGGGTAGTCACTTTAAACATGCCCCGTCTTGGTTATATATCAAAGGATGAGGATGAGTTTTTTGAGGGGCTGGAGAGATTACTGGTCTTAGCCAGGAGTTCCCTGGATATAAAGAGGAACGTGATAGAGAATTTCACCGAGAAGGGTCTTTATCCCTATTCAGCAGTCTATCTGGAGGGTATTAAGGAGGGCTTTGGTTCCTACTGGAAGAATCACTTCTCCACCATAGGCTTGATCGGAATGAATGAAGCTCTTCTTAACCTGATGGAAGTGAATATTGGAAGCGATGAGGGAGGAAGGTTTGCCCTAAAGGTTCTTGACTATATGAGGAAGAGACTCTCAGATTTCCAATCCGAAAACGGAAACATCTATAACCTGGAGGCCACTCCCGCAGAGGGGTGCTCTTATCGGCTGGCTAGGTTAGACCTGAAGGAGTACCCCGATATTATAGTGGCCAATAGCAGGGATGTCAGGGATAAGGGTGTGGAGCCCTACTACACCAATTCCACGCAACTGCCGGTGGACTACACTGATGATATATTCGAAGCCCTGCGTTTACAGGATGAATTGCAGACGAAATACACGGGAGGCACGGTCTTCCATGGATTCATGGGGGAGAAAATGCCCTCCACTGAATCAGTGAAGAGTTTGGTGAGGAAGATTACCCGGAATTTCTCTCTGCCCTACTTCACCATCACCCCCACCTTCAGTGTCTGCCCAGAACACGGTTATCTCTCGGGAGAGCATCAAAAGTGCCCTACATGTGGAAGAACCTGTGAGGTCTACTCCAGGTCGGTTGGTTACTTAAGGCCGGTATCGCAGTGGAATGAAGGGAAAGAATCAGAGTTCAGGCAGAGGCAAACCTTTGATAAACAGAACCCAAAGAAAACACGCTGAAACAATGAAAATCGGCGGATTACAGAGGCTTTCATTAATAGACTACCCAGGTCAATTATCGTGTATCATCTTTACCATTGGATGTAATTTCAGATGCCCTTACTGCTATAACCCTGATTTGGTGAATGAAACTGCTGAGGAAATCCCGGAAGAGCATGTCTTTAGGTTTTTAGATGAGAGGAAGGGGCTCTTGGATGCGGCGGTTATAACAGGGGGAGAACCCACCATCCACCCTGATCTCCCGGAGTTTATAGGGGAGGTGAAGGTGAAGGGTTTTCTGGTTGGTTTAGAGACTAATGGAACCAACCCACTGATGTTGGATGAACTGCTGGCTGAGGGGTTAGTGGACTATATCGGGATGGACATTAAGGCTCCGTTAGAGAGATACAGGGAGATTGCGGGGGTGCAAATCAATCCCGAAGAGATAAGAAGGTCTATTAAGCTAGTAATGGATTCCCAGGCAGAGTATGAATTCAGGACCACCTGTTATCCCGGATTAAGTGAGGAGGATTTCCAAGGGATTTTCGGGTTGATTGAGGGAGCTGAGAAATATGCTCTACAGCAGTTTTCTCCAGAAAAAACTCTTACAGAACCCCCTGAACCCTACCCCGAGGATTTCCTTAGGAAGTTGATGAAGGAAGCCCAGAAACACTTCAAGGAAGTTGAGTTAAGGGTCTAGGAATGTGAGATCATACACCAAATATTTGATGTTGTCCTTTTATCGGCTGATTTTGTTCTGGTGGATATAGTCTTCCCAGAATCTCTTGCAGGTGTCTTTGCTTGTGTATCTCAGAGGTGGTCCTGCGGGTCTGTTTCAGGATTGCTTTTCTTTTTCTTCAGCGGAGCATATTTAATCACTTCTCTGCATCAGATACGAGGACTGTGTCCTCACCCACACCCGATTTCTGGAATCCATGGAAACCCGGGAGAATTCTTACTTCCCCAGTATATCTCTCATATATCTGAGGGTTTTATCCCGGAATTCCTCCCTTCTTAGGGCATACTGTATGGTCGCCCTTATATAGTCTTCCTTATTCCCTAAGTCATATCTTTCCCCATCAAACTCTGTTGCATAAATCCTCTGTTTCCTGGATAATAGCTTTATTGCGTCTGTAAGCTGTATCTCACCCCCCTTCCCCGGTTCGGTCTTTTCTATGGCATTAAAGATTTCAGGAGCCAGGAGGTATCTGCCGATGATTGCAAGATTTGAAGGCGCCTCTTTGGGTCTGGGTTTCTCCACCAGGTCCTTTATTTCGTAGGTGTTTCCTCCAACCTTCACCCCATCTATAACGCCGTAGTGCTCGATCATATCCATTCCAACTGCATGCACGGCTATTACAGAGCCGTTATGTTCTTCATGGCAATCCATCAACTGCTTGGAGCAGGGAGTCTCTGAGAAAATCACGTCATCTCCAAGCAAAACAACGAAGGAGTCATCTCCAACATGCTTCTTTGCGCAGTATACTGCATGTCCAAGCCCTAGCGCCTCAGGCTGTCGTATATAGTGTATGTCCGCAAGATCAGATATGTTCTGGACATCCCTCAGGAGTTCATATCTACCCTTCTGCTCCAGTATTTGCTCGAGCTCGAATGATTTATCGAAGTGATCCTCTATAGCCCTCTTCCCCCTGCCGGTTATGATGAGGATATCATCTATTCCAGAGTCAACCGCCTCCTCCACCACAAACTGTATAATCGGCTTGTCTATCAGTGGGAGCATCTCCTTCGGCTGAGCCTTCGTTGCCGGCAGGAAACGTGTGCCCAATCCCGCCGCAGGTATAACCGCCTTCATTTGTTCGTTTAGACTCTCTATGATTATTTATGAGGGATGATATAAAATAATAATTTTTCTCTCAGAAATCTCTTTCAGTGATGAATCCAGATAACTCAGATAGAGCATCTCTCGCCTCGGATTCTCTAAGCTTCATTAGGGAATCACCTGCTTTCTTGGCGTAGTAATCCATCCGCTCCCTGCAGTAATTCACGGAGCTGGATTTCTCTATAAGGGAGACAGCCTCCCTCACCTCAACGACTCTGTTATCCTTCCTGGATAGTATATCAGCAAGCCTTTCTCTCTCATCACCCCCCAGAAGCTCCAGGGCCTTGATCACCGGGAGATTCTTTTTTCCCTTGATTACGTCGCTACCAACAGGCTTGCCGAGTTTCTCCTCGTCTGCTGTCATACCCAAGAGGTCGTCTTTTATCTGGAAGGCCATGCCAAGATTTAAACCAAATGATGCTAGACTCTCCACCTA
>JAOZNG010000142.1 GCA_029933895.1 archaeon | reverse complement strand
GAGGGGGACGAGGGTGTAAGAAGGTTAGGATGGGGTTTTTAAGAGTCTTCCTCCGTGGGCCGGGGCCCCGGAGGTTTTTCTTTCTCTCCAAGGGGGAGGGGCCCCGGGTGGGAGAATCTATTGGCTGGGCCCCGGAGATTTTTCTTTCTCCCCGGGGGGCGGGGGATGGGACAGAAGTAGAGCCATTCCTGTGAATGACTGGATAAGCACACAGAAGCCGCGTACGGGACAGAAGTGGAGGGGGGGCTTTTAAATGGTTCCTCCCTCCCCCGGGGGACCTTAAAGGGTTGCCTGTCTGAAAATAGGTGGAGTGGTAAACTATATATGCTATAGCTGAGTAAATTGATCAGGTGACCGGCGATGGTAAGCGACGAAATGCTTTACCTTATGATGAATAAAAGAAGATTGGAGGCGGAACAGGGTGGAAAATACATTGCTATCTATAAAAATAAAGTTATTGCTGCCGGAAAAACAATACACGAAGTCTATGAGAGAACCAGAAAAATAGAAGTAAATAATCCTCTGGTTGTGTATATACCGCGCAAAGGAGAGGAGGCACTTTTAATATGATTGAGATCCCATATGCTTCATGGCGAGGACGCTACTGTCGCTGGTTGAAGTACAGATAATAAACAAGAACAGGACCGTTAGAACCTTAGCATATCTTGACACGGGAGCTACATATTCCGTTTTCCATGCGGACTTTGCTGAAGAACTGGGACTGGACATATTTTCGGGGGAGAGGAAGGAGATTACTGTTGGTGATGGAGGAATGATTCCACTGTACCTTTTCAAACTAAACCTAATTATTGAAAATGACATGAAAAATCTGCTTTTTAGACAGAGAGGGTAGGCCCCGGATATGAAACAGGCGAGGTCGCATTAATGGGATCGTCTATGCAGATTCGGGGCCTTGTGGGGAAGGCCCCGTTAATGGGAGGTGCATATTCTTGACCTGGGACCCGAATATGCAAGAAGGGAGGGCCGAATATGGGACGGAAGTAGAATGGTGATAGTGGGTATGCTGGGTGGGATGGGGGGCCATTGGGGGAACTTTTTAGGAATAAATCCCTTTTTTAAGGGTTAAATGCTTCGCCCGAAGGACATCATACCAAAACTAATAGAGATCCGGTTCAGAATACTTTTATATCGTGAACACCTTATCTTAAAAGTGGACATGAACACTATTTATACAATTGGGTACCAGGGGAGAAACCTGGATGAATTCGTTGAAGTACTGCTTAGGGGCGGGATAGAAATCGTGATAGATGTTAGGAAGACGCCCTTCAGCAGAAAGCCAGGCTTTTCAAAGAGCAAAATTGAGAAGGTGCTTCTGGAACATGGTATACGCTACGTTCACTATCGGGAGCTGGGTACTCCTAAGGAACTGCGAAAGAGGTTTCTGTCAGGGGAGATGAACTTTCATGAATTTAAAAAAGAGTTCATAACAGAACTCTATTCAAACGGGAGGAAGGAAGCACTGAAAGATGTGGAGAGGATATGCAGGGGGAACAGATGCGCCCTCATGTGTTATGAGAGGAACTGGTGGGAATGCCACAGGACGATAATTGCCGAGATACTTCAGGAGAATGGTTTCCAGGTGACTAATTTATGAAGGAGAGGCTTCTTGTTCTTGCAAAGGCGACACCCGTCATCAGTAAAAAATATGAGCATCTGGCATGCACTGGCGGTATTACGGAAGATGTGATGCGGAGGAGACCGTATCCAGTCCCGTGGTAGGCTCACCTGTCAGTGTCACCTCTCCATTTTTTTAATCGTTTCTAAGCACATTTTTTCACCTCTTCAAAAACCTTTGAGAACACCTCATCAAATTCTGGCAGATCCCTCAACTGGTTTCTGAGAGAACTGTTCCATGCTTTCTTAAAAGACTCCCTTCTCTCTTTAAAATCTTTGATATCCATTTCAACATTTTTTATTTTAAACTTCTCAGGGAGAATCTTAAGAACCTCCTCAACGGATATTTTATCCCATAAAAACCAGACGTCATAAACATCTCTTGGTCTCGTTCTTTCAAAAAGACTTCTTATCTTTTCAACAACAATTTCTTCCAGAGAATAAACCTTTATTGTTGCATCTAAATCGTCAGAATATGGGTGGATAATTTTTCTTTCCACAGGAGGAATCAACATTTTCTCTTTATCTAGTCTGGTTATATCAATTTTTATTCTCATCCTGTTTTTTCCTTTCAGAGTAATCTGAAAATAAACATTCAGCTCGTAACCATTCTCATTTTCCATGAGAAGCAGATCCTCAAAGAAGGAAATACCACTCTCCTCTCTGCTTCTCTGAACAGCCGCTTTGATCTCATTTTTTATCCCTTCAGCGCTTATATCTTCAAGTAATGTGAAATCAAGGTCATCAGAGAACCTGTAGTTCTCAATGTATACCTTCCTTATACCCGTTCCTCCCTTAAGTGCCATATTGATATGTGCTAGATTCTTTAAGAGCCAGTTTTGAGCGTAATCTCTTTCAATGCTGGATACAGGAACACCATATTCTCTTGCCTTTTCTTTTATCTCTCTAACTGGAATCATTCAGATGCCTCTCAGATCCTTCTCATCAAGATTTATTATAAGCCTCCATCTGGCATTTTTAACTCCAGCCTTCGGCATAGTTGGATCAAGATACAGGTAATTTCTTGTATCCACCACAGGAGGAGAGACATCAATTTTCAGGAGGTCACACAGATACCCAAGCCTTCTTATTACAGCGGAATTTCCAATCCTGCTGGAATACTCTATCAGTTTGCTCTTATCAAATTCACCGTTCTTCAATGCCTTTGCCACTTCTACTATTCCCCCGCAGTATTGTGGTTTGTCCAGACAGTCTATTATGGTTTTTTCTTTATCTGTGATATTCACCTCTGTCTCATCTATCCATTCTTTTCTGATCCCAAAGATTTTTGCCTTCTTTACTCGCACAATTCTATAATTTACACCAAAGATTTCTATATTCTGTTTCTTCTTCCTTGCAGGCGTCTGAATATAGACCATATTGGGAATTTGTTCCGTTAAACCGTAAAAATGTAATGCACTCCAGTAAGCGATAGCATAAGGCTTTACAAGGAGAGAGCCAATAACAAACTCATTCAGGGTGTATTTGCCCTTCTCTGCGCCTAAGGGGATGATAATATATTTACCCTTTTCAATTCTTTCAATCCAGCCCTTCTTCTCAAGACGAGAAAGAATCACCCAGAGAACATCATCCCCACTGTTGGATATCTTTTTTAGATCTTCAAAGGTAAACGTATTACCCCTCTTCGCAAGTTCCTCCAGCACTCTGATTCTCATTTATATGCACCATCCTTAACAGTTCTGTTATGTTCAGTGTATAGGAGTAAGAAGGCGCCCCTTTTATCTTCAGGGCATACTTCAACATCGCCTCTTGAGTCCCACCTCATGAGGGACACTAGTTAGTAAGGTGTATCTTGAAAATACTTAATAATTTATAAGAGGTGTGTAAAAGTGTTTCCTGTCATTAAATTTGCGAAGCATTAATTTACACTCTTTTGTTCATGTAGTGTTAAATAACTGTAATTCTACGGGAGATTAGCGGATACATTGCTCACCTTAAGGGTAATATGGACAAGGTTTCTTTAAAAGAGTCCTCGGCAACGTTAATGATAGGGAGACATTAACAGGAATAAGCATCGGAGAGGTCGCATTAATGGGATCGTCTATGCAGATTCGGGGCCTTGTGGGGAAGGCCCCGTTAATGAGAGGTGCATATTCGTGACCTG
>JAOZNG010000141.1:2241-3774 GCA_029933895.1 archaeon | reverse complement strand
ACCCGTTCACCGCACTCACCCGGTAATAATACGTCCGGCCATTCGTAAGACCAGTGTCATTGTAGTATGTAGTCACGTTCCCGACTGTGGTGAGATAGGTCTCGTTGCCAGAGCTTGTACCTCGATATACCTTATATCCAACAATTAGTGAACCTCCGTCATCTGCCGGTGCTTCCCATGTCAGATTCACATATCTGTCTCCCCACCTCGCTGTCAAATTCCGTGGAGCGGAAGGTGCAGTCACCTGCCATCTCAAAAAGGGGTAAGTCACACCATCAATGATGGCCCAGGTATCCACAAAATTCCACCCCGCGGAGGTGAACGTTGTTTTATTTTTCATCTCATCCGTTGTTTTTCCTATTCCACCTGCACTCGTGGTCTGCCCTGTAGTGTTTATGTCCCAGAAACTGACAATTATTTTTCCGATTTCATTGTACCCAATCAATCCACCCACATGAGATGAACCAATCACTTTACCAGCGGCATAGGTGCATTTCACTGTCCCACGATAATTATACCCAACGAGCCCACCCACATAAACTACTCCTCTCACTTCACCTGTTGCATAACTGTTCCCCACAGTCCCCTGATAATTCTCCCCAAAGAACCCGCCTACATACTTATCTCCATCCACATTGCTAGTTGCATAACAGCTGCTCACTGTTCCATAATAATTATACCCGATGAGACCTCCTACCTCCTCTCCCCCACTCACATCGCCGATCGCATGACTGTTGCTCACTGTTCCTACATTCCGCCCAACGAGACCTCCTACTTCCTCTCCCCCACTCACATCGCCGATCGCATGACTGTTGCTCACTGCCCCATAACGATTTTCCCCAACAAGCCCACCCACATACCAGCCGCTTCCGCTAACATTGCCTGCAGAATAACTGTTGTTTATCGTGCCGTCATTCATCCCGACGAGCCCTCCTACATAATCTCTTCCGTTCACACTTACATTTACCATCCCAACATTCTTCACTGTTCCTATGTTGTGTCCGAACAATCCCAATTCAGCACCGAATGACATATCGATCCTCAGATTTGACACAGTGTGGTTATTTCCATCAAACTCCCCCGTAAAGTACGGTATGTACAGATTTGGCTCCGATGATAAATCCAGATCCGCAGCCAGCCGGAATTTGTAGTTCATGTCCGCAAAACCCAGCAGGTCCTTCAATCCCTGCACACTGTTTATCAGGTAATAACCTCCTGCCGGGATTAGCGTAGAGGAATAATCGGATATATTAAGACGCAATCCGTGCGAGAGCCAATCATTATATTGAGAATCAAATAGCCCGCCGAGTGTTGGATAATGTCCACCGTTAATTACTACCTTATCTATATTGTAGTGCGAATTGCTCAACGTCCCTTCATTCCATCCAACGAGACCTCCCACATACATATCCCCACTCACATTACCGGTAGCAGAACTGTTGCTCACTGTTCCCACATTCCGCCCAACAAGACCTCCTACTTCCTCTCCTCCGATTACATCACCCGTAGCATAACTGCTGCTCACCATTTCCC
>JAOZNG010000141.1:0-2141 GCA_029933895.1 archaeon | reverse complement strand
CACACACCTGTCCCCACTTACATTGCCTGTTGCATAACTGTCGCTCACAGCTCCTGCATTCCATCCACATCCAACGAGACCTCCCACATACATATCCCCACTTACATTGCCTGTTGCATAACTGTCGCTCACAGCTCCTACATTCCATCCAACGAGACCTCCCACTTCCTCTCCTCCGATTACATCACCCGTAGCATAACTGCTGCTCACCATTTCCCAACTATACCCAACAAGACCTCCCACACACCTGTCCCCACTTACATTGCCTGTTGCATAACTGTCGCTCACAGCTCCTTCAATCCTTCCGACAAGACCTCCCACATACATATCCCCACTCACATTGCCTGTTGCATAACTGTCGCTCACAGCTCCTTCAATCCTTCCGACAAGACCTCCCACATACATATCCCCACTCACATTGCCTGTTGCATAACTGCTGTTCACCGTCCCCTGCAGATTATTTCCGACGAGCCCCCCTACGTAATCCCCACTCCCATTTACATCCCCAGCTGCAGAACAGTTGCTCACCGTCCCTTTATTCCACCCGACGAGTCCACCTACGTACATACCCCCAGTCACATTACCAGTAGCAGAACTGTTGCTCAACGTCCCTTCAATCCTTCCGACAAGACCTCCTACATAATCCCCGCTCCCATTCACATCGCCAGTTGCATAACTGCTGTTTACCGTCCCCCGCCAATAACACCCAACGAGACCCCCTACATAATCGTGTCCGCTCACATCGCCAGCTGCATAACTACTGTTTACCGTCCCCCGCCAATAACACCCAACGAGACCCCCTATGTAATCCCCACTCCCATTCACATCGCCAGTTGCATAACTGCTGTTCACCGTCCCCTGCCAATTATTTCCGACGAGCCCCCCCACATAATCATATCCGCTCACATTGCCAGCTGCATAGCTGCTGTTCACTGTCCCTTCGTTCAGACCGACAAGACCTCCTACTGAACTGCTTCCGCTCACATCACCGGTTGCAGAACAGTTACTCAACGTCCCTTTATTCCACCCGACAAGACCTCCTGCATAAGCGCCGGATTGGATGCTCACATAACCCATGGCATAACTATTGTTCACTGTCCCGTCGTTCCACCCCACAAGACCTCCTACCCTCCACGCTCCGCTCACATTACCCATAGCGTAACAACTACTCACCATCCCCCAATTATGCCCAACGAGACCTCCTACTTTCTCTCCCCAACTCACATCGCCGGTTGCATCACATTTGATCACCCTCCCATAATAATTCTCCCCGACGAGCCCACCTACGTAAACTGCTCCTCTCACCTCACCTGTTGCATAACTGTTCTCCACCGTCCCCTGATAATTCTCTCCAACGAGACCTCCTACACGTAGACATCCGCTCACGTTGCCGGTTGCATAGCTGTTGTTCACCCTCCCCTCATCATTATACGCCACAAGCCCGCCTACATAAACGTACCCAATCACACTCACATTCTCAAGACCAACATTCTCAATCACTGCGCTGCTTGATATGTAGCCGAACAACCCCACTTCATTCTCCCAGGTGCGATTTATATACAGGTTGATTATCTTATGCCCCTTCCCGTCAAATGTCCCATTGAAAGGTGAGGCGGGAGTTCCTATTGGTGCAAATCCACTTCCTCCATTCCACGTTTTCGTGATCGAGGCATTGATGTCATTAGCAAGTGCATAATTTCCCGACAGGTTCTTGCTCATGTTCTGTAGCTCATAAACATTGTGTATCCAGATTACCGTATTATTGGTGGAATTCTCAGTGCTCAAAATTATACCATTTCCACCTTCTATTCCACTGGAGGAAACACCCGCTCCACCAAGAACACCAAATATCAAAGCGAATGGAATCAATCCGATGAGGGCTCTTCTTCCCACCATAATCCATCACCTAGATTGTGCAATTGACCTCGTCATAAATAAGGTTTTTCTTGCTGTCAAGGTGTAAGGACGGGAAAAATCACAAAGAGGAAGTCGGCCTGAGGGTTGGTTTTAAATGGCGTAGCGCCCGCCGAAACATCCTAAAATCTGGAGGCGGTTAAGTTAACATTCTCCAATCCCCCACAAACAACTTTTTATAGCATCTGGGAAATAGGCCACCTGGGGTGCTAAGATGGTGCACAAAA
>JAOZNG010000140.1 GCA_029933895.1 archaeon | reverse complement strand
TAAAGCTCTAGTTTAATATGAATTTAATAGAAAAATGGCAACCAAAGAAGAACTCCAAGATTTCTTGGGCAGGGTGAAGATGATGGACGGTGTAACTGGGGCAGTTGTTGCTTCAGTTGATGGGGGATTACTCGCCAAGGATCTGCCAAGTGAAACGAACATAGATGAATTCAACGCTATAACGGTATTTTCAGCTGGCCTAGCAATGCAGATAGATGCATATCTGAGTTTAGGTAAACTGGAGAACGTATTGATTGAGGGGAGGGATTATAAGATAATAGTGGTGAGCAAGGATACTCTCCTTATAGGCGTACTTACGGAGGCATATGTCAGTGTAAAGATGATCGAGTCAGAGATAAGGGCGATGCCGTTAGGCGGATAAAACCAAAGATATTTATAGTTGCTTGAAGCAATTATAGACTAAAATAGATTAAATAAAACTAAAAACTATGGGGTACTGAAATGAAATTAGATAAAGAAACACTATCGGAGGCGTGGATGGGTCTGGTTTTAGCTCTGGCTGTTGGTTTAATAGCTGTCTATGGAATAACGCCTTGGGTGGGTGGGTTATCTGATGGTATGTTGAAAACGTTGATGCTTCCTATGAAGGATGCATTAATATCTGCGATGGTAATGGGGCTGCTTATAAGATTTCTGGTGGGGGTCAACCCAAAGCTTATGCCCGGAATTATTCTGGCTCCGGCATTATTTATCCCGATAGGTGTAATCTTCTATGGTGCCAACACACTTAACTTCGTTAAATTCGCTACAGTGCCTACATCCTATATGCTTCTTGAGTTAGTCATAGTGTTAGTCTATTTCGGAGTGATAATATGGCTGGGTAAGATGCTTAATCTCAGGGATGCTATAACGTATCTGGTCGCAACAGGTTCAGGGATATGCGGCGCTTCAGCTATAGCCATAACCTCACCTGTTGTTGAAGCAGAGCCCGATGACGTTTCCTGTTCTTTGATTCCAATCACGCTTGTCGCAATGATCGCTCTGTGGGGTATAGTGCCCTTCATAGTGGGGGCGACGAATATGGCAACTGATACGTATGCCATATACGCTGGAAGCACGCTACAGTTCACAGGGTTTGTGAAGGCAGCCGTCGATAAATCAGTATACGGGCCAAGCATATATGCTCTGGGCACAGCGGTCAAGGGCTTTAGATACATAGGTCTTCTCATAGCCATTCCCCTGTTTGCGAGCCTTATTAAGGGAAAAGCACACGTGCCTTGGTTTATATGGGCATTTCTTGTTGCCGGGCTTGTGTGTTCCTACACCCCCATGGGGCATAACGCTGATGGAAGCACGAAGTACCTGTATGATGCACTGACACATGCTGGACCCGAAGGAAAAACAAACTACCTTAAACCAGTATATGCCATACTGTGGTCAACTGCCATGGCCGCTATAGGTCTAAACGCTGACCTCAGATCAATATTCAGTGAGAAGGGAGGTAAAGCTGTTTTAATTGCATTCATAGGCTTCCTCTCAGTGACCGTAGTGTTTCTGGTGGGTATGAACATGATAACTGCCTAACACCCTCTCTTCTTTTTTTTTATCTAATCAGTCCTTTATTCCTGCTTCTGGGGGATGATGTGGAGTCTGCTCAATGAACAGATAAAATGGATCTGTTTTTTAAACCTGAAAAGATCTTCGAGTTCCTGCAGATAGAGATTACCACCAAATGCAACCTGGGAGGCTGTATCATGTGTCCGAGAACCTATTATGGGGGTAGATGGAAATCTGGAGACATGGATATGAGCACCTACCTGAGAATCAGTGAAGCGTTCCCTTACACCAGATATATCCATCTACAGGGGTGGGGTGAGCCCATGATACATGAAAAAATCTTTGAGATGATCGAAATCGGTAAAGAAAAGGGGTGCAGGGTAGGCTTTACAACCAACGGCATGTTGTTGAATGAAGATAACTGCAAGAGGTTGATTGAATTAGACCTGGATCTGCTCGGAGTCAGCGTTGACGGAGCGACCAAGGAGACCTATGAGAGAATCAGGAAGGGTGCAAGTTTCGACAGATTAATGGGGAACATTGAAACCCTGGTCGAGTTAAGGGATTCCTCCAAGAAAAACAAACCAAGGATTGTTTTCTCTCTGGTTAAGATGGAGGGGAACATAGCTGAACTTCCCCTACTGGTTGATTTAGCGCACAGATATCAGATAGAGAAGGTTGTTGCAACCAACCTTGACTGCTCGAATAGAGCATCAGATGAACGAAACAAGGTTATATCCAGGAAGAGAAACCCGTTCCATGAAAAAATAGTTGATGAGGCGGAAAAAAAAGCGGATAAATATGGAATAGAATTCTATAGCTACCCTCTCCTACTCGATGAGACAACCCCTGTTTGCGGATCCCATCCCCTTGAGACGCTATGTATTACGTGGGATGGATCCATATCCCCTTGCGTAAATCTAAGCCTGCCCGTAGATGTGATCCACCGAATGTTCTGTGGAGAGGAATTCGAGCTGAATCCCCTGTTCTTCGGCAACGTAAACGAGGAATCATTGCTTGACATATGGGGTAAAGAGGGGTATATGGAATTCAGGGAGAAATTTGCTCTTAGAGAAAAGGTAGGTGAACCACATAACATTTTCGCCGACTTTTTCAACTTAAAAAAGGGGATGGGTAAAACAGAGTTATTCAGGAAACAGATGGAAAAGCACCCACCACCCGATGTCTGCAAGACCTGCTATAAGAGATATGGGGTATAAAGGGAAAAATGAGGGTTAAACTAAAAACATTGACTGCTTTGATTGCCCTACTCACTATTGTCTACGCCGGAGCTGGGAATCCACAAACCTGTGCAGAGAGCACCGATAATAGCATTTATTTCGCTTATGTCTCCAGCGGTATTTTGATAGGGGATGTCATTGGACTTGGCTTTTATTTCTTTGATATGCAACACCCTGATTTAAATATTCTTGAATGCAATGCGGGTTTTTTTAAGGGCTTCTTTATCCCCCTGGTTTTTTTTATTTCCTCCTTATTTATCTGGCTGTTTTTCTTCAGATATGCCCTGAGAGGCTTCAGGAGATATGACTTCAATAGAAGAGAGCTTTATGTTGATGGATTAATCTCCATGCTGTTAAGCAGTGTATTAGTCTGGATTTCATTGGGCATATTTTACACCACTGCCTCCTTCCTGCCCTTCATATGCATAACGAGACCCACAGGGCATCTGCTGGTAATCATACTGCTGTCTGCTATGACGGGCCCAATTATCGCATCCATCCGATACAAGAAACGATTGAATCTGGATAGAACACCAGTGGTTGAATTCCATGTGATGATATACTTCAGCACAATAATGATCCGGTTCATCCTGTTTGGCTTACTATGTATGCTATGCTAGAATATTTATGTGCTTTTTGTGATCAGACATTCTATATATTAACTATATCCTATACTGTGGGGCGTCGATACGTGTCTGGGCCCGTAGGGTAGTCTGGATATCCTAGGGGACTTCGGTAGGCTTTTAGCTTGAAGCCATCCCTTGACCCGGGTTCGAATCCCGGCGGGTCCGCTGCTCCGCAATGTCCGGCAAAATGAAGATTGATGTACACACCCACTCCATGTACTCTGACGGATACAACACACCCAAGGAGATGATAGAACACGCTATGAGGATCGGCCTTGATGGCTTGGCAATAACAGATCACGATGAGATAAGGGGCTCCCTGGAGGCGCTGGAGTATTCAACGAAAGAGTTCACTGTTGTTCCCGGTGTGGAGGTATCCTCCCATGAAGGGCAT